>JAHEZB010000393.1 GCA_023251285.1 Chitinophagaceae bacterium
TTTATCAACTTTTTACCGGGCCACTTTTCGCAGCACAAAAGGAGGAATAAAACTTCATACTCAAATAGATTTGAAAACCTCGATTCCGGAATTTATTTTATTTTCAACAGCCTCTGTTCACGATGTAAATGTTCTTGACGTTATAGCTTTTGAGGCCAATAGTTTCTATGTTATGGATAGAGGATATGTAGACTACAAAAGGCTTTACAAGATTCATCTTTGCGGAGCTTTCTTTGTGACAAGAGCAAAAGATAATATGAACTATAGGCGTTTATGTTCCCGTCAAAAAGATAAAGGTGCTGGGCAATATACGATCAGATAATAATGCAAAACAACACCACGCCGTGGTTCGTGGCACACGAAACACACTTTAATACGGTTAGTGGGAAGTGGAATCTTGTTACAAATTCATCCTGAGCCTGTCGAAGTGCTGTCATGCTGAGCGTGACGAAGCGCTACCGGCAACTGTTGGCGTCCCCGCCAACAGCCTATTCCTCGCCAATCGCTCGTCTCTCCAGGCTTGCAAAGTGTGCGACGCCGTTACTTGATCTTTATTTATATAGAAGAAGCCGGATATTAGCACCAGCTACAACTTTTGTCAAATGATTTCATACTTTCATTAACCATTATGATAGATTTATCTGCCGCTGAGAATCAAATTCTCTGTGTAACAAATTTTCAAGATCTCGTTTCTACGCCATTTCATGGAGAGATGAATGCCATTTGCTGGCCACGTGAATTAACAGGTGATTTTTCTGAGATTGTAGAAAAGATAAACCTTAACGAAAATATAGCGACAGTTGAAGAAGAAGAGCTTTGTGAACTTCAGTTGAGTGAACCAGGGCAACTTGCCCGTGAAATTATTTTAGATGACCTGAAGCTGTTGAAAGCTCATGGCGCTTCGCCAATTCTTAATGTGATTAAACACTATGACAGGGACGAGATGGACACGTTTTTCCCTACCGATGTTTATTCTTTTCATATAGATCGGTCACCTATACCAACGGATACTTTTTTATGTACTTACTATGGCGAGCCGAGTGAAATATTGCCAAATTCACAAGGCAAAAAGAAAGTGCTTATTTCAGAAATACGTGATGAACTGAAAAAACAGTATGGTGGAGCAGATGAAGGTTTTGAATCATTCTTACAGGAACATTTCTATGATCTGCACTACCAGGCGAAAGCTGGTTCACGTGCAATAAGCTTAGGAAACGGTCACTTGTGGAGGATTGCGGTTGATCATCCCGAAAGCGACGTCCCGCCGTGTATTCACCGTGCACCAATAGAAAAATCCGGTCAGACCAGGTTGTTGCTGATATGTTGATCCCCGGCTAAAAATCCCGTTTATTCCTGCCCGAATGCTCGTGTTCAGGGGGGTGTTCGGTTGCAGTAGCTCTTTCATAGTCTTCTGGCGCAGGTCTCCGACCTGTGATAGTTCGTTACTTATCAGATCAAACACCGGAAATAAAATCTTCTTTATTCCTGCCCGAATGCTCGTTCAGGCGGGTGTTCCTTTGCTGTAATCTGTTCATAGCCTGCGGTCTGACCTTCAGCTGCTCCTTTCCACCAAAATAATACTCATTATTGTATAGCAAACTTAAGAGGCACTGAGAACTTGACCGGTCATTCCGCCGGATTCGAAAATAGCCTCAAAGCTGTGAACAGTCACTCTGCTGTTGGTAAACTGCCATTCAATTTATCCTAAAAACAATAGGCTGCAATTTGAATCCATTCACAATTCTCCCATCTTGTGTACCCGGTTTCCACTTACCACTTTTCTTAATCAGCCGGATCGCCTCCTGGCACATTCCATACCCGGGATCGTTTTTACATCCCACATCGGAAACAACATGATCCATCCCAACTATAAAGCTCACGGTAACGGTATAAGTACCTGGCGGAGCGCCGTTTTTAACCAGGACTTTTGTATCAAGATTAGAGGCAACGAACTGTTGCCATGCCTCTTCACCGCCCGGAAAAGAAGGCGCGATTTGCGGATTCATATAAAGCTTCTTCACATCTTGATTTTGATGTACTACCGGCTTTTGTGCGAAGGAAGCTTCTCTGAATACAAGAAAGGTTAAAATAAAAATCACTTTTTTCATGGAGTATCTTTTATACATGCGGCGATACTTGCTCTTTGCTAAAGTATATTCTTCTAATTCTGGCCACTTTGTAATAAGATGTTCTGTCTGCTATTTTCCATACAATTTATTTTACAACCGTTGTTCGTGTCCTTTCACTTGCATAATTCTGTTCTCTGAGGTTATAACCGGAAAAAAGGCTGACGTTTCTTTTTATCTGCGGAGGAAATAAGAAGAATTGGTACATTGCTGAAAAGCTTTTGGAAAGTTTTAAATTTCCAAAAGCTGGCACTTTTGCATTAAAGTAATCATTTCAATAACTAATAGTTCCATCAAATACGTTCTTCCCTTCCGGAACATTAATATTTCCATGAGCTGTTACCGTAAAGGTTCCGGTTGCGTTAATAAATCTTCCGGTTCCTCCTGTAATTGTGGAGGATAAATTGGCATCGATATTACCTGCCGCATCCGGAACATTAGAATACCCGCTAAAAGTTGAAAATATTTTATCTCCATTTGCTGCTACTGTTGTTTGCACCCCTGTAATAGGAGCAGAGAAATCGATAACATCAAATTGGATATCAGCAACGAAAGTAGCATTTCCCAGGTGTGTTAGCTGCCCAATGCCTGTGATACGGTCATGTTCAGTATTGCCCTTAATTTCTATAACCGATTCCATTGTAGCAAAGCCACCTTTAAAAGGGAGAACTTGTTTCTGGGCATTTTTGTTAACAGAAGCGTTAGAAATAACCTGGTTTTGAGAACTGCTATCAAAACCTTCTTTCTGGCAACCCGCCATAAGTAAGGCAAAGGACGCAAGCCCAATAAAAATGTCGCGCCTGAAGAATTTCCATTGCTTAAAATTCAAATTGTCGTTCTTGATAAAAGAGCTGATTGTGATTGATACTTGTTTCATGATTCTGGTTTTAACCGTTAAATTTTTTTTGAATTTCACTTTCAAATATTCTTTCAGACACTTCTAATAACTAATAGTTCCATCAAGTGAAGCGCCTCCTGTAGAAAGAATTTCATTTATCATAGCATGAATTTGGAAGTTCCCATTTGCATTGGAAAACCTGCCAGTACCACCTGTAATGGTATTCTCGAAATTCACTTGTAGCATATTGTTGCCAATCTCCATGGCATATCCTTGATGAGTTGCAAATATCTGGTCTCCGTTTGCTGCGGTAATAACTACTGTACCGGTAATGTCAGGAAAATTTGTTTCATCATCCTGCGCAGAAAGTGTGAAACTTCCGATATGAGATGCCTCACCTGTTCCATAAACGCCGTTCGCAACATTTAGCTTAATTCTGCCATTAAATGGAACATACTGTTTCATAATAGTTTCCTTTTTAAAATTGTTTTGAAGACTTTCCTTTTTGAAACTGCTGTTGGTAAGGGCAAAGCCTGCAAGTAAGAGAAAAAAGGTGCATTGAACGAATAACTTTTTCATGATTTTATATTTTTAAGATGATTTAATACCTCAAAAATATCCTCTGCTTTTGCCCTTATTTTTATAATTAGACAGGAAGTAATTTTCAAACCTTATTTAACTGCTTTTACACTTGTTGTTTCATTCATTGGCTACAAATGTCATT
>JAHEZB010000394.1 GCA_023251285.1 Chitinophagaceae bacterium
GTAAGGGCCGCCATCAAGGCATCTGCTGAGTAGGCATGCCCTGTATGACACCGGTATCTTACAATATTCGCATTCCTCAATCTTAATAATACGCCATGGCACTCGGGACATGTGTAAGGTGTAAGCTCACCAAATTCCATAACCGCTCCCCGCGCGTTCTCTTCGGCCGCAATATCAATTTCTTTTTTGGTTTGTTTGTCTTTCATAACATGGACATTTTCTGTTAACGGTTCTTTAACCAGCCGCACGAGTAGCTGAGGTAATTCAGATAGACCAACACAATAGTCAATTTGCACCTCGCGCATGGCATTTTCAGGCATAGAAGGCACTTCGGCATCCATAGGATCTTGCACAATAGCAATGCCGCCATAATGCTTTACGGTCCAAAGCCCGGCAGTTCCGTCGTCCAAAGCACCGGATAAAACGATACCTATAACGCGATCACCATACGCGTAAGCTGCCGAACGAAACAGTGGGTCAACAGCCGGCCGAAAACCATTCTCTTATGGCCCGTGTGTAATAAGCACTTCCCCATCTTCAATCAGCATGTGATGGTCTGGCGGAGCCACATAAATGCGGTTCGGCTTTATTTTTTCATGGTTATAAGGATGTGCCGCGTGGATTGAATTCTGCTGGTTAAGTACTTGTGGCAAAACGCTGTGTATATCCGGGCTCATGTGCCATACAATAAAAATGGACGCATGAAAATCCGGAGGGAGCGCATGTATGATTTTTTTAAAGGCTTCAAAGCCGCCGGCTGAAGCACCGATAACAATGATTCGTTGTGTTGCCGGATTATCTTTTGGTTTTTGAATAATTACAGTATCTGTTGAAGTATTTTCAGGCATTTTTTATTTTAATGAATGAAGGTTAGCCTCTGCTTGTCTAAAAATGGGATCGCCTATATTATCAACTCCTGGTAAGGCTATATATCAACCCGCGGGGTGAGATGTATAATCATTATCTTATGACTTTGGCCACAGGGAGAGAGATTTTGCGGCTGTTCGATTTCCGTTTTTTAGCTAATAAAGGTAAGAAGGATTTATGGATAAGAAAAAGGGTTATTAAGTTTTTTCTTTCACGAAATAATTTTTTAGACACGCAAACGGCGGCTTCACTTTCCTGCAGAAGGAAACAACAGAAGCGCAGATTTTCGGAACCAGCCTTCTTTTCCTGTCGGATTTTCTTTGTAATAAATTCCGGAATTTAAAAAAATATCATTCGCGGATGATGAAGTTCGACGTTAATGAATCGATGCATCCTTTTGCCATTGCCCGGTTTGTTGGCACTAATATATTGAATGTACATTTGAATAATAAAAACGTCGAATACTGGATGGATGAAGCAAAAAGCTGGAACAACTTCTTCCTAAAAAAACGGAAATTAAAATTTTGGTCTTACCCCTATTTTCAACACATGATTGCTGATTATATGAACCTTTGCGGTCTTTTCGGGGAAAGTTATTCTATTGCAAAAACAATTAATTATTTTGATGAAGATTATGAAATTGAAAGTGGTTATACAGAAGCACTACATGTAATTTCGTCCATAGCACGTCATTCAGTTTCTTCATTTGATTATGAAAGGTGGTTTATAAATAAATCAGAAAAATACTTCGAATCGATAAATCCTTTGTTTAAGAAATATTATCAGTTGCAGGCGCTTTGTATTTACCGTTGTTTGACTAAGGGTAGAAAAAGAGAAAAAGCCGGTGAAAGAATCAGGAAGTTGATAACCGAAACCGGCTTCGTTTATTTTAGCAAGTTCCCCGAATAAACTGAAAGCAAGTGGCACATTAAAAAAATACTTTTACTTACAGCCATGGCGAAGGCTGTGCACCGATTTCTAAAGCAGCAGATTACTGATGTTGAAAAAATCCCATCTGCTTCAAAAAAGCCACCTGGTCAAAATAAGTTCTGATCGCGGTGATTTTGTCGTTTGAAATACTAAAAATCGAACAAGCTTTAAAGTCATAATCTTTTCCATGCATATAGGCGGGAACTTCCGCGGCTGTGGAAGAGATGCGGCCTGAAAAATTATATTCCGCAATCACGGATTTTTTTGCATCAAACATATTGGTGATATTAAACTTTAAAATAGAATCGCCGGCAAAATTTCTTGCAAATTCATGGGCAATGGCATTGCCGCCGGTTTGCACAGAACCCCAGTTAGGAGATTCGCCTTGGCTGTTTGCTGAAAATAATTGAGCAATTGCAATGGTATCATGCGCATTTACAGCATTGAAAAACCGCTCAACAATTTTTTCAGACTCTGTTGTTTGTGAAAGACAAGCCTGGCAAGAAAAAATAAACAGGAGCAGGTAAAAATATTTCATTTTATTTTTTTTAGGAAAGTTCTTTAAAACTTTTCATCTAACACCTAGAAAACTTTCGTGCTTTCTTGCCTTGTTCAACTAGTTGTCTTATCACCGTTTTACCATCCAAAAGTCCCTCGGGTACAAACGGTACAATTTCGTATCCTTTCCATCCACGGATTTTAAATATGCCTCATAAGCCTGCATTTGTTTTTCAGGCCCTATCACAAAAAAATTACCGCCGGTTACATCTTTTGAGGAAATACCATAGCCAGGTAAAATTTTCTGATAAACTTCATCCTTGTCTTTGTAGACCTGATCTATCAAACCGGGTTGTTTTCTTAATCTGAGAATAGCTAACCTGAAAGCTTTTACAACGTCCGGCGTTATGCCGTCAACCAAGTCATCAGCCATTGCTTCTCCCCTGATTTCATAATCACTTGCTGAACGAAACCCGCCGACAGCGAGGGATACGACATAATCAAGCAAACTGCTATCTTCGGGTGATTTTTTTATTTCATCAATAATAAAGTGTAAAGTTTGAGGTAATAAAGGTGTTCTTTCCGCGTAATAAAAAAACCTTCCTAATGCAGGATTGACCCCTATACCTGTGCTGTAAGATAAACCTGCACCTGTTGATTTTGTATAGACGCTTTGTTTGCCTCCACCCGCATATAACTCAGCGGCCAGAAATTTGGTAAGCTCATTTTCAGACGTGTCTTTATACCCGCTTAACGGTGCTGAATTAATGAACACACCGGTAGGTGAATCCGGATTGATCAACCCTACAAAAACAGGTGTAGTATCGGTGTGCATCCGTTCTTTCACGCGCTGATCTATCAAATTTTCAGAAGAATAATTTTGCTTCAAAACCAGGCCATCATCAAAACCAGCGAGTAACTTTTGTATGCCGCTATTCAGCTTCTGCTGCGTACTTTCAGAGCCAATGGTAAAGAATCGTACATTACTCGTATTTAAAAGCCGATGGCGAAGCTGGTTCAAATCTTCTAAAGTTTTTTCGGGAGTTTGATCCAAATCTTTTTGAATGGTAGCGCATAAATTTTTCCAATCCATCGTAAGGGAAGTGTCCGGAATTTCATTCAGCATTTGTTGCAGATCGAGGCCAGCGTCTTTTGCAATAGCTTTGTCAGAGGTTGACAAATTATTAAAATCAATTGCATATTCTTTGTTTACTCCCGCTGAATCAGGATTTATAGTTTCATCAGAAGTAATGACCTGCAGTAGTTTCTTTAAAGATTCCCTCCCTGGTTCAGCTTTTGCCAAATAAGAAAGGAACTTATTTATCGCTTCACTGTTGTGCGCATCTTTCAACATCCATTTCAGCCGGAAAATATTGTATTCCCTGGTGAGG
>JAHEZB010000395.1 GCA_023251285.1 Chitinophagaceae bacterium
GTTTCTATCCATTTCTCTTGCGGATATTCTCTTTTCGTTTCACTTACACCCGGATGAATAATAATCCAATCTTTTTCATGGTCAACACCTCGGTCGGCCAATTTTTTCAACGCATTTTTTTTCGCTATCTCTGAAAAAATGATTTTTATTTGTTTATCGGTTGTTTTTGCTTTCACGGATTCCACCAGTTCTAAATCTCTTTTTACCTGGTGCTGTATAAAAGAGTAAGGCTCCTTTTCAACCATCCAATCTGTAAGAAGGTGATAAGGATTTTCACGGCAATAGGCAAGCCTTTTTGGAATGCCCGCCATATAACCCAGCATTGCTGCAGCTAAAGGATTTTGGCTATAAACAGTAAATATCACCGCTCCATCAAATTGATACTTTTTCAGCTTTTCCAGTAAAGAAAAAATGGCGTTTTGACTTGCCGGTTCGTTAGTCTTTATCCAAGGCAAATTGGCCGCAATCGTTTCATCGATTTCTGAAATAAATGGGGCAATTAAATTTCCGGCTTCAGAAGTGAGTAAAGTAATCCGGCATCCAAATGCTTCTTTCAAAGCGCGAATCGCGGGCTGCGACATGAGTAAATCTCCCATGTTATCGGCGCGAATAACCAAAATATTTTTACAATTTGTCCAATCATTCATCACAAATATTTTTTAAGATGCGTTAAGCATGATAATTTCAGAAGCGGCTTTTAAATTATGGGCGATAAAATGCGGTATCCTTTGTCTGCTCCATATCCACTCGGTTTCATTGCCGTTATCAATCAAAATCGTTTTACAATCCGAAATTCTGCCGGCTTCAACGTCATTTAAGATGTCACCAATCATCCATGATTTGGAAAGGTCTATTTCCAAGTCTTTTGCCGCCTTAAAAAACATACCCGGCCTCGGTTTGCGGCAATTACAGTTGTCTGCGGGAGCGTGTGGACAATAATAAAATCCATTCAGGTTCACTTTGTTTTGCAACAATGAATTTTTTATTTTTTCTTCCACTCCTTTCAGCTCATCTTCTTTGAAATACCCAAGCGCGATTCCCGGCTGGTTGGAAACAATAATCACATAATACCCTTTCTGCTGCAGCAAATACAAACTTTCAAATGCGTATTCTTCAAAATCAATGAGAGCAGGATTTACATTATACGGCACGTCTTTTATCAGTGTGCCGTCTTTGTCAATAAAAATCGCTTTATTCATTTATAGCCGGCACATTTTGCGTTAAATAAAATGGATCTAATAAATAACCGGCATTAGCAGCCAAGGTATCGATGCTGATGAGTTTTGAAGGGGTTGCTTGTTTATGATTAGCTAAGATGATACTTTCATATAAATGATGACAGGAAAGAGCAACTGACTTCCAGGTAAAATATTTATTAACGCGCTTCACGGCGTTATGATGCATAGATGATAAAAGTTTTTCATCTGCTATTAACTTTTCTATTTTAGTTGCCAACGCAGTCGGATCGTGTGGCGGAACAAGAAAGCCTGTTTTTCCTTCTTCTACTGTAAACTTGATGCCTCCTACATTTGAACCAATCACAGGTGTTCCACAAGCCATTGCTTCAAGCGGCGTGATTCCAAATGGCTCGTACCATGGAGTTGTAATAAATACATCGGAGGCTGCGTAATAAAATTTCAAGGCATCTCTCTGCTTTCTTCCTGTAAAAACAACAGATGAATCGACCCCTTCTTCTTCTGCGATGCTTTTTAATCTTGACAATTCCGGGCTTAGTGAAGGATCCGGCTTATCATGTTCGCCTCCTACAATCACCAGTCGCAGCGAATTCGCGTCTTTTTTCAGTTGCCCTAATGCCCTGATCGCATTGTCCACACCTTTTCGCGGAACCATCCGGCCAAGTTGCAAAATAATTTTTTCACTCTCGTTAAACCCTAATATCCTCCTTGCCTTTTTTTTGTCAATGGGATAAAATTCTTTAGCGCTAAATCCGCAAGGAACAATGGATATTTTTTCGGGAGGCGCATGGTACAATCGAACCATATCCTCTTTATCCTGAGGGCATTCGGCAATAATGTGATCAGCGTTTCTAAAGGTGCGCCTTTCTATTTCAATGCGTTCGGCAGGAAACTGATCCATTTCTTTCTGATGAATTTTTCTGACAAGGCCGAGCGCATGAAAGGTAACAACGTAAGGAATATGAAAAACTTTTTTTACTTTGGACGCCACCAAAGCCGACATAAAAAAGTTTGCATGAATCAATTCATATACAACTTCTTCCTTTCTGATAAAAGCGATCATATTATTTGCAAACTCTTCCATCAATGCCAGTAACTTTTCTTTTGCTACAGCGTTTTCAGGGCCTGCTTTTATATGCACGACACGAATGCCCGGCAGCCAGTTTATAATTTCATTTATTTCTGCACTTTCTTTCCTGGTAAAAATATCTACGTTATAACCAAGTTTCACCAACTGCTTGGGCAGTTCCGCCACGTATACATTCTGACCGCCGCTATCCACACCGCCCAATGTTGCAAGTGGGGATGCGTGTTCACTGATAAATGCGATTCTTTTTTTCATGATTTTCATTTTTAGCAACTACTGATTCAAATATATTTTTCCATTCTTCTGTAAAATTATTTATATCAAACCGGTCGATGGCACATTTTTTCCCTTCTTCTCCAATGTTATGTGCCAGGGATTTATTGGTTAAAAGAAGTTTCATTTTAGCAACCAGGTAATCAACATCGGTGTCAATAAACCCGGTTTCATAATTTTTAATAACGCTAACTTGTTCGGTTGTAGCTAAGGCTAAAACAGGTAATCCGCACATCATCGCCTCAATCACTGCCAGCCCCATGCTGCTATACCTGATGGGGTTAAAGAAAAAACGATAATGGCTTATAAATTCCGGAAGTTCCGTGTGAGTTATTTCACCTAAACCTCCATTTTCTTTTGACTTCATTCCTATTAAATCAAGAGGAATGTGTTTGCTGACCTCGGTAAAAATATCCGCTCCGAATCTTCTGCCCCGACGTTGCAAATTGTTGACAACCACAATTCCTTTTTCTAATTCGCCGGTGTATTTTACATTAGGTTCAATCACGCCATGTTCAATCACTTTCACTTGTTTGCTGTTTTTATTATCCCACATCAGTTTATTAAAGTGAGTAACATGCACGACGACCACTTCCGGATCCTTTATAACATGCTTGGTATCAGTAGGTGAATGTTGTGGCGGATCATGTTCAAGATAAATACGAGGTAGCTGCCTTTGCTCTGCAGAAAGTATTTCATATTGATCTACAAGCCAGTTTTTACTGGATTGAAATAAGATCACATCTACCTCTAAATTTCTTACTTCTTCTGCGGGTATCTCTATTACATTATCGCCAAAAGGAAAAGTGTTCCCCCTTCCATAATAACCTTCCTGTTTTTGCCTGGAAACCGGGATATAAATCTGGTAATCTCCCTGTGATAAATAATAAAGATAACTGCCGTGAATATGCCATGTAAATATAGAAATTGGTTGTTTTTCGGTTTTCATCTTCTTTCATTATAGTGAGCAACGGCGCGCATCGTGCTTTTTAAAAGATTAAAAAATATGCCAACAACTCAGCGGACTATCAAAAGAAATTTTCTTATTAAAAATGGAAATTTTCTTGTGTTGAAAAAAGAAGTTTTGTGAAATAAAAACTACTAAAGAAATTATGGCTGTAGAAGTG
>JAHEZB010000396.1 GCA_023251285.1 Chitinophagaceae bacterium
AGTTGGTACGTGCACGTCATCATGGCTGGCAGCATCTGACCAATCTACACCAAGCGGATTACCTTTAGCGGGATCAGTGAGTTTGTAATTCTTCCTTCCGAGTATTCCATCTTTTCCCGGATATCTGATTTCCCAGGCAAACTGATGGCCGGTAATTTCGATTAGCTGTGAATTTTTTGGCGCATCCGCAGTAAATTTAAACCAGTATTTTAAACCAAAAACTACCAAAATCGTAAGTGTAATGGCTGGTACGCCGGTCCAGATGATCTCTAATTTATTGTTATGGGTAAAGTAATAAGCTTTTCGTTTATCGCTTTCCTGGTATCTGAAGGAAAACCAAAACAGCAAAATCTGGGTAATGAAAAATACAATTCCTGTAATTACAATCGTAATCCACATCATCGTGTCAATACTATTTCCTTCTGACGAACCTGCTCCATGTGGCAATAATGTTTTAGGATATAACAGATCATTGCACCACCACACTCCTATTAAGCCAAAAATCAGGAAGGCAATCATTAAAAATCCATTGATCTTATTGTTTTGTTTGCGGGATTTTTCTTCTCCTTTCAGAATGCTTACATATTCACTTGCCTTTGAAATTTGGAATATCACCAGAAAAATAAGCACTACTATCGCTATCAAAAAAAAGGTATTCATGTTACTTTATTTTTTCCTCATCCGCAGAAACGGATTTTTAAAAATTTATAAATACAATATTTTAAACCTGTCTTAATATCAAAACTGTCTAAACGGTAATTGCTGTATTAAGAGCACTTAGCTTTATTCACGAACAAAGGTAAGTTTAAAGATGCTATCCTTCAGCTGCAATTTTGACCGCTTCTTCAATTAATTTTCCTGTTTTCTGTTTTTAAACAATATGAATAATGCTTTCTTTTATAAAAGGATTATTCTTTGGTGTCATCGGCACTTTAGATGCAAACCTGCTTACACCCCACATAATCAATCCAACAAATCCTAATGGAATTCCAAATTCAAACCAACTGAGATGTGGATGCTGCCCTACCGTTCCCGGCATTACCATCTGGTAAAAATCTATCCAGTGGCCAAAAATGATCAGGATACACATGAAAGTGACGATAAAATAATTTCTTTTGGTTGCCCGTTTCATGAAAATTAAAATCGGCGCTACAAAATTCAAAACCAGGTTGAGATAAAACAACCCTTCATACGGACCCTGCAGCCTTACTTTGAAATAAATCGTTTCTTCAGGGATATTTGCATACCACTGCAACATGAACTGAGCAAACCATAAATACGTCCAAAAGATTGAAAAGGCAAACATGTATTTTCCCAGGTCCTGGATATGTTCTTTGGTAACAAATTCAAGCTGGCCACGATTTTTAAAATAAATTACAAAAAGAGTAATCAACGCTATCCCAGATACGAAGGCACTTCCGAACGTGTACCAACTGTACATCGTGCTGTACCAATGTGCATCAATGCTCATGAGCCATAGCCATGGAATAAGCGACCCCATCGTAACGACAAAGAAAACCACATAATACGCTGAGATGCCTGACATTTTTTTATGAAACAACTTTGCGGTTTCATAATTCATCGGGCCTTCTTCATCAGACTTTAAACTAAGTGTGCGAAGTTTTTTGGACCAATAAGACCAAAGGAATATGGTAAGCAGTGAATAAATTAAATAAACGGCGGGATTTAAAAATCCTTTTTTTCCATTTAAAACAGCATCATGAGCAACGGCATTTTTATCCAGCCAGGGATAAATATCGCCGCGATGCCCTAAAACAATGCAAAGAAAAATAATCATGGTAATAACACCCATAATAGGGACTAAAGAAGAAACTGCTTCTGTAACCCGGCGAAAAGCTTCCTGCCATCCACTCATCGCCAACGTATTAATGACAATAAAAAAAGTAGCGATATTCACAAGCATCAGCCAGAAAATACTGTTTTGAAGTAATACTGCCCAAAAACGCGTGCCGTTCACATTCTCGCCGTGTGCACCAGCAGCAGGATTCAAAAATATGATTCCAAGAATAAGCGTTAATCCTCCTACAATCATCAATCCGGTTGACCACTTTTTATATCCCGATGGTGTTACATATTGATTGTCCATTAAAAATTATTTTTTGTATAAAACTTTTATTTAAACTTTACTGAATACCTTATTTAGCCGCAGTCGAATCACTGCTTCCTGAAGCACCTGCTTTTGTTGAATCTGTAGCTGCTGCAGAACCGCTGGCCCCTGCCAACTGATGCTGCTTCACATACTGAATAACCATCCATCTTTGTTTGCGGGTTAGTTGCGACGCATAGCTTCCCATGTTTCCTTTTCCATAAGTTACAGAATGGAACATGGTTCCAACCGGCATTTTTACATATTGGGTCAGGGTCAGATTAGCTACTGCCGGCACTTTCCCACCGGTGGCTAACGGGCCCTGTGCATTCATACCTTCTCCATGGCATATCGCACAATTGATATTAAATAACCTCGCTGCTTCCTTCATTTGGTTAGAATCAAGTGGTGGAAGCGGATCTTTAATCTGAGCGCTCATTCTGTAACCATTTGTATCATTGGGTAAAGGATAAGGGAAAAGATCGCCTCTTCTGATGGTTCCTTCTACAGGATATGGAACATAATTGACGTCTTCTTTTGCAAGGTTATTCGGCGCATAAGCTTCATATGCACGGCTATACGCCATATCCGGCATGTAAGTCCTGCCCGGATCGCGCTTGCTTCCGCAACTATCCATTATAGTGATTACGCCTATGATCATCACAAACGATAAAATAATTCTTATTTTTTTCATATCTAAAAATCCGGTTTAGAATTTTTCTTAATAATTTTTTTAACGCCGTAAAGGTCTTTGTCACATCCAGCTTGTCAACAAATAGCTCAGATTCCTGTTTTACTTTCTTTTATTTCATTCTTTTAATTCACTACTACAGTAAAAGAACAAATACCATGAATCCTTATCTTCAACACATTTTAGATAAAGCAGCAAACAAACAAATCAGTTAAATTCCTGCTTTAAAAATTAATCTCCTACGCCAACTTCTTCAGTCCTGTATAATTTTTGTTCTTTGTCGTACCTTCCAAACCACCATCCTTCTTCAGCTTCCTGCGTATTAATTTCTATTGCCCCGTTTTGAGCGAGGAAACTCTCAATTTCAGCGGTATTTGAACTATCGTTGCATTCAATTACCATGGTCAGAAGGTCATCGGTTGAACGGAGGTTGAAATGATGCTTTTTAACGCCCGGCATCATTTTACAAAGCCAGCAAAACGTCCAAACCATACCAACTGCAGAGAATAATACCGTCAGCTCAAAAGTGATTGGAATAAAAGCCGGCAACGGAAAATGTGGCTTACCACCAATATTTAATGGCCAGTCTACTGCAAATATCCAACCCATACCCGCCAGAGCCGTGGTAGTTCCTGTAATTCCGTATATAAATCCCATTGTATGCAAACTGGTTTCCCTCAATCCCATAGCTTTATCCAGTCCGTGAATGGGATACGGTGTATACACATCATGGATCTTATAACCCGCCCTGCGCACATTCTTTACGGCAGGGAATAAAACCTTTTCGTCTTCGAAGGAACCTACAACAAATTTTTTAATCATATTCTTAGCCCTGCAAGGGTATTTTAATTAATAATTGTTTTTGTTTTCCAAT
>JAHEZB010000397.1 GCA_023251285.1 Chitinophagaceae bacterium
AGCCGTTGCCTCAGGAATTATCCCTACCGGTGATGCATTGACTTCGCTTACTGTTATCCGCGATCATGAAAATGAGCATGTGAACTTTTTAAAAACCGCTATCACCGCTGCAGGAGGAACACCTGTTTCTTTCACGGCAGCTAGTTTTGATTTTACTGCAAAAGGAACTTTTCCGAATGTATTTTCTGACTATGGAACGTTGCTTGCCGTAGCGCAAACTTTTGAGGATACCGGCGTACGTGCCTACAAAGGACAGGCTCCAAATCTCATTTCAAACAATGATTATCTGACCGCCGCTCTGCAGATTCATTCAGTAGAAGCAAGGCATGCAGCGCATCTTCGGGAAATGAGAAAAATGGCCAATTTATTAGTTCCGTCAGGAGTTGATGTAAAACCATGGATCACTTTAAATCAAAGTGGTATCGGCACTTCAGCAGTGCAGGCAAGTTATAATGGTGAAGAAAATGTAACGCAGGCAGGAGTAATGATTACAAATATCGGTGGCCAGAACATCTCGGCTGCAGCTGCATCAGAAGCATTTGATGAACCGCTGAGCAAAGACCAGGTTACCGCGATTGTAACACCCTTCTTTGCATAATTTAATAAAGAAAAAAAAATGATCCCGAATTGCTTTGGGATCATTTTTTTATTTAAACTTTTTTTCGCGAAAACTTCTGAAGATCATTTAAGATTCATTGATGAAATAATACCATCAATTTTTTCATCAAGAAGTTTTTTTGTTTTATCAAAATCAGCCACACTTTTCAAGGGCATATTGACACTGAAATAAAATTTAATTTTTGGCTCTGTTCCACTCGGCCTCGCAGAAATTTTGCTTCCGTCTTCGGTAAGGAATTGTAATACATTGCTTTTCGGAAGATCAATTTTTGTTGTTTCTCCTGTTGATAAATTTTTATTTGTTTGCAATTGGTAATCCAACAATTCAACCACTTTACTTCCTGCAATTTCCTTTGGTGGATTATCCCGGTAGCCCTGCATCATATCCGCAATTTCTTTGGAACCATTCATTCCTTTTTTGGTAAGAGAAATTAGCTTTTCGTAGTAAAATCCATACTCAACATAGAGGTCCATCAATTTTTCAAAAAGTGTTTTACCTTTTTCTTTTTCTACTGCAGCCATTTCACAAATCATAGCAACAGCGCTCACCGCATCTTTGTCACGCACTTTATCGCCAATCATTAAACCAAAACTTTCCTCACCGCCAACCACATAGTTTTCCTTTCCTTCTTTTTCCCTGATCAACTCCGCAATCCATTTAAAACCGGTAAGTGTGTTATAACACGCTATATCATTTTTTGCAGCAATTTTATCAATCAAATCAGTTGTAACAATTGTCTTGATCACCATGTCATTTGGCTGTGCTATTCCTTTGTTTTTCCTGGCTTCAATTATGTAATTAAACACCATCATAGCAGTCTGGTTTCCATTCAATAAAACCCATTCTCCATGATTGTCTTTTACGCCTATCCCTACCCTGTCGGCATCAGGATCGGTTCCCAATAAAATGTCCGCATCCAGTTCTTTTGCTTTTTTCAAGCCAATGCTCATCGTTTCTTTTTCCTCCGGATTGGGATAAAATACTGTTGGAAAATTTCCATTGGGAGTTGCCTGTTCTTCAACAATATGAACATTGTCAAAACCATAAGCAGCAAGGGCTTTCGGCACAAGCATAATTCCGGTTCCATGAATAGGAGTATAAACAATTTTAAGATCGTGCTCTTTGATACAAGCAACGGGATTGATACTCAAACCTTTTACCATTTCGATGTACTTCTTATCCATATCTCTTCCGATCAAGGTAATATTTTCAGGCTTGCCATTCCATTTTACATCATCAAGGCTTTTGATCTTTTCTACTTCATCGATCACATTTTTATCATGAGGCGGTACCAACTGGCCGCCGTCTTTCCAATAAGCTTTGTAGCCATTATATTCTTTCGGATTGTGTGATGCAGTAATGACCACGCCGCCCTGGCATTGCAAGGTGCGAATCGTGAAACTCAGTTCAGGCGTAGGTCTTATGTCATCAAACAAATAAACTTTTATGTCGTTTGCTGCAAAAATCTCAGCGGCGATTTCAGCAAACTGCCGGCTGTTATTTCTTACATCATGGGCAATTGCCACCTTTACCTGCGGGAAAGATTTTTTTAAATAATTCGCATATCCTTGCGTGGCCATGCCAATGGTATATTTATTCATCCTGTTTGTTCCAACGCCCATAATTCCACGAAGGCCGCCGGTTCCAAACTCAAGATCTTTGTAAAATGCATCTTCCAATTGTGCAGCATCATCTTTTTGTAATTGTTGGATCTGGCTTTTAGTTTCTTCATCATAATTACCGCTAAGCCATTCGTTTATCTTACTTTCTGTTTTTGTATCCATGACATTTTTTTTTACAATTTAAAGATATTCTTTTTGATTTATTTCAAATTTCTAAAACTCAATCAGCTTATTTTTGCGCGATGTTTTTATCAGCAAATAAATACCCGCCGGACCGGGCCTTCCTCCAAAAATGTCATCCGGACGGAAGTCGGGCAGGAATAATTGTTTTTCTTTCTCTCGTTTTTTTTGGCTTTATTGTTCCTTCAAAAACGTTTTCACAAGATACTTTCAAACCCGATATTTCTTTTAATAAATCCGTTTTTAATTTTCCAAATAGTACGCCGGCTATTGATACTTTTAAAATTTATCCCTACAATAAAAAAAGAGTGAGATTGGTAACAGCCGCTAATGTTGTAGGTTACGGCGGTACATTGATTGGATTGAATGCGCTGTGGTATGCACATTATCCACGCTCTTCTTTTCATTTTTTTAATGATGATGCTGAATGGCAACAAATGGATAAGGTGGGACATATTTACAGTGCGTATACCGAAAGCAGGGCATCAATGGAGGCGTGGCGATGGGCAGGATTATCGCGAAAAAAAAGTATCTGGATTGGAGGATTGAGTGGAGTGGCCTATCAATCAATCATTGAAATCCTGGATGGATTTTCTTCTCAGTATGGTTTCAGCCCGGGAGATTTTACTGCAAATATTATCGGTTCCGCCAGTTTTATTTCACAGGAGCTTTCATGGAACGAACAAAAAATAAAATTGAAGTTTTCATTTCACAGAAAGAATTATGGAGAGGCAGACCTGGATAAAAGAGCTGACCAACTTTATGGAAATTCAGAAATCGAAAGATTTATAAAAGATTATAACGGACAATCTTATTGGGCGAGCGTCAATATTCATTCATTTTTTCCGGAAACAAAATTACCCCGCTGGCTTGGCATTTCTGTTGGCTATGGTGCCGAAGGAATGTTTGGAGGCGTCAAAAATATCGGTTACGATAATGAAGGAAATGTCATCTTTGATCGAACAGATATAAAACGTTACCGGCAGTGGTATCTCTCTCCTGATGTGGATTTTACAAAAATCAGAACCAATAAAAAAGGAATAAGAGTTTTGCTGTTTGTACTGAATTCTTTCAAATTTCCTGCTCCCACTTTAGAATATTCCAACGGTAGTTTTAAAACACATTGGATTGTGTTTTAAGAACGAATCGGAGAGTGTGCTATTAACAATATCAGTAAGCAAATAAATAACCTGACTTTGTGTTTTGGCAGAAACTTAAATAGATAAAATCCTTCTGAGTAAAGATTTCT
>JAHEZB010000398.1 GCA_023251285.1 Chitinophagaceae bacterium
TTAAGCGCGATGCCACCAAAAATAAATTCGCCTAAACCGCCCGCAGCAATATAAGCAGCCAATGTGGCAACGCCTACATTGATCACGGTTGCCGTGCGTATTCCCGCTAAAATAACCGGCATGGCTAAAGGCATTTGTACTTTTAAAAGAATTTGTGCACCAGTCATGCCCATTCCCTTTGCAGCATCCACTACTGCAGCATCCACTTCGTTAATGCCCGTGTAGGTATTTCGGATGATCGGTAATAACGCGTATAAAAACAAAGCCGCGATAGCAGGAAAGGCACCAATTCCCAGCAAAGGAATCATAAATCCCAAAAGTGCAATAGAAGGAATGGTTTGTAATATACCGGCAAAACCCAACACCGGGGCTGCAAATTTTTGTCGCCGCGCAATGATGACACCCAGGGGAAGGCCTATCAAAACCGCAATCAGCAAGGCAGTAAAAGTTAGGCCGATATGAGTAATCGTTTGTTGCCAGAGCTTATCCGACTGCTGTGCCATAAACTGCCAAAGACTTTGCTGTTCTTCCATCAGTTTTGCTGTTTTTGTTTTTGAATGGCCATCTTTAAATGCTCAAAAGTTACTTCCCTTCGCAATCGTGTTTCTTTATCAATTACATAAACAGACGCATTGTTATTTGCCAGCTGTTCCATCGCTTCCCATAAAGTGTGGCCACCGGATAAAGTGGCATTTACATCGTTCCCGGCTTCGGGCAGATCATTCCAGATATTTTTTAAACGGATCGATTGCCATTGCAACTGAAACAAGTGTTGTTTAAAAAATGCTTTCACAAAATCATCTGCCGGACGAAAAATCAATTCAGGTGGCGAGGCCAGTTGCCGGATTTTCCCTTTATCCATTAAACCGATCTTATCACCCAGTTCAAACGCTTCCTGCACATCATGTGTAACCAGGATAATGGTTTTTTTCCTGAGTTCATCCAGCTCTTTGAATTCCTTTCTTACTGCAAACCTTGTGAGCATGTCTAAAGCGCCAAATGGTTCATCCATCAGGAGTATCGGCGGGTCGGTAGCCAGCGCTCTTGCCAGCCCTACTCTTTGCTTTTGGCCGCCGCTTAAAGTAGCGGGATAAACATCCCGGTATTGTTCCGGCGGCAATTGGAGCTTGTATAATAATTCATCTACTCTTTTTCTTATTTTCTCTTTAGGCCATTTCAACAGTTTTGGTACAACAGCAATATTTTCTGCGACCGAGTAATGAGGAAACAATCCGTAGCCTTGTAAAACATATCCCATGTTTCTTCGCAATTCTTCCGGCGGCTGCGAAAGAATATTTTTATTGTCAATAAAGATCTTTCCGGAAGTGGGCTCAGTCAATCGGTTGAGCATTCGAAGGGTGGTTGTTTTTCCGGAACCGCTCGTTCCCAAAAGTACCAGGGTTTGGCCTTCTTTGACAGAAAAGGAAACCTCATTTACAGCAACTGTATCATGGTAGGTTTTCGTGAGTTGCTGCACATCGATCATTACTTTACTCCTTTTTGCATAAACACGTTATTCAGCAATTTTGTATTTAAGCGTAAAACAAAAATAATGTGTTTCATTTTAAATCTGCAGTTATTGGTTATTGTAAGGCATTAGCAATGCATTTTAAAAGAAGCAACAACCGGAATAGTTCTAGCACGTGGACTAAAAGGCTGGCCTTCATTGATACTATCAGGTTTCACGTACTTTCATTGGGAAAACGCATTGCTTCAACCAGTGATAGCAATAATTCTTTTTGCTGGCAAACAAATTCTAATTGGGATAAAAGCTTTGCGTTGTGTATCTCCTTGAACTTTATTTCAGCAGGTTCACGGTTCCCTGTATCTGTTGGGATTTGTTATTGAAATCAGTAAAACTGATTACCCAAACATAAATACCTGCCAAAGGAGGTTCGCCTTTAAATGTGCCATCCCACCCCTGGTGGATGTTGTTCGTTTCGAAAACAGTTTGGCCCCATCGATTGGTAATCCGGAAGTGAAAATTGGAAACATCAAAAGGATATTTTACCCGGAAAACATCGTTAATTCCATCACCATTTGGTGTGAAAGCATTTGGCATCAGTATGTTGCAAATTCTCTCAGTTATCCGGATGCTTTCGCTGTGGCTGCCGCATTCATTAGTGGCTTTTAACTGGTAAATTCCTTCGTGCGTTATTACAAGATCAGGACCGGTACTTCCATCCTGCCACAGAAGTGATGCACTTGTGTTTAACTTTGGCTTCAATACCAGTTCCTGCCCTGAACATATCGCGGAGTCTGTTCCTAATGTGAACCACGGAATTGCTTGCTCCAGCACATTGATGGTATCAGATGCTGAGCAATGATTCAAATCAACCGAAAGAATATACCGTCCTGCTTTTTGAACCAGGTAATCCCCGGCAGTACTTCCATCCTGCCACAAATAGGTAGCAAGGTTTGTATAAGATTTTAACTGAAGATTTTGGCCTTCACAAATCGTAGTATCTTTTCCAAGGTAAACTGCCGGTGTTGGTTTTACAGTAACTTTTATCATTGCCGTGTCGGTGAAACATTGGTGCTCACCTGTGCCCACGACTGTGTAGCTTGTTGTGGTTGCCGCAGAAGCTACGGGATTGGCAACAGAAGTGTTACTCAGGCCTCCGGTATTATAAATCCATTGATAGCTTTGTGCTCCAACTGCCTGAAGCTGAATCGTTCTTCCGCTGCAAACTTCAGCTTCCTTCGCTAATTGTAATACAAAAGGATGAATAACATTAACTGAAAAAGTCGCATTATTAGTGCATGCAAAATCGTTCGTTACGGTAACGACATAAGTTGTATTATTTACCGGAGAAGCAGAAACCACCGGCTGATTATTGGAATTCAGGCCCTCAGAAGGATACCATGAATATCGTGTACCTCCCGACGCAGTGACGGATACTGAAGAACCTTCGCAAAGGATTGCTTCCGTGCCGGAAAGCGTTACTTCCGGCTTCCCGTGCACCTGCAGAAGGTGGCTTACGGTATCAGCGCAACCACTATTATCTACTACCAGCTTTACCAAGTAATTGCCGGGCTTATCATATTTCTTTTCTGGAGGGGTTTGCTGATTAACCACTGTGCCGTCATCAAAGATCCATTTCCAGGAAGGCTGGCCGGGAATTAACGTGCTTCCTGAAAATTGCGCAACCGACTGCTGGCAAATATCAGAAGGCCCTTTTACCTCCCCGCCAGGTCCCTGCAATGCCGTGATCTGCATTTCCGCCTGCTTCTCACAGCCGGCAGGTGATTGTATTTGCAAAGTAACTTTATACGTCCCAGGGTTGTCGTAGGTAAATGTCGGTCTTTCTATATTGGCTGTGTCGTTTTCGTTTGACGTTCCAAAATTCCAATGATAATTCAAGAGCGGTTGCGGTCCTTCGCCGGAACCGATGTTGGTAATAACAGGATTAAACTGAACTTCTTTTGGTGCACAAATCTGGGGAACGCTTTTTAAAGTAACATTTAGAGAATCAATAGAAATTTTATTGGTAAGCACCACTGAAGAAGCGCAACCGTCCGCATCTTTGGCAATCAGTTTCGGAACGTAGTTGCCGGGGGTTTTATAATAATGAACAGAAAAAGTATCGGTTGCCTGCGCCAGGGTGCCGTCTCCAAAATCCCATATATATGACGCCGCGTTTTGAGACAAA
>JAHEZB010000399.1 GCA_023251285.1 Chitinophagaceae bacterium
GCAATTTATGGGGTGCGCGGTTCTAATGGTGTTGTTATCGTAACAACAAAAAAAGGCCGTCCTGGCAAAGCGAGAATTACTTATGATGGTTTTATTGGCACACAAAGACCTTTGAAAAATGGGTTTAATATTGTAAATTCCCAGGAGCAGGGATCAGTGATACAACAGCAATATTTTAATAGTAACCAGCCATTTAATAATAAGACTCAAAAACAATTTGCAAATGCGGCCGGCGAGCTTCAAATTCCTGACTATATTACTCCAACCGGATTAGTGGGCACAGATTCTTTAACAGACCCTTCTAAGTATGCACTTTATACGAATCAGATTACCAAGGCGAATAAGCAAGGTACAGACTGGTTCCATGAGATATTTAAACCGGCAATAGAACAAAGCCATACGGTTTCCGCAAGTGGAGGTGGTGATAAGTCAAACTATTATTTTTCTTTGGGATATTTCGATCAGCAGGGTACTTTAATTGGCACTTATTTAAAAAGATATTCTGCAAGAATCAACACAACGTTCAATGTTAAGGATCATATTCGCATTGGTGAAAACGCATATGTAGTTAATAAACAAAATCCAAATATCACTAATCAAAACGAAGGGAATGCTATTTCCTACAGTTATCGTGAAAATCCGATTATACCTGTTTATGATATCATGGGAAACTTTGCAGGAACCCATTCTCAAGCGCTGGGTAATTCGCAAAATCCTGTAGCAAATCAATTGAGATCTTTAAATAATAAATCCAACGATTGGGCCGTGTCCGGAAATGCGTTTGCAGAAGTTGATTTTTTGCAGCATTTTACCGCCAGGACAAGTGTCGGAGGTTCATTTGATAATTATTATTATTATTATTTTAACCCTACCGCCTATGAGAATGCTGAAAATAATGCGAATCCAAACACCTTTGGTGAGGGAGCAGGGTATAATTCTTCATTAACCTGGACAAACACTTTAAAATACGTCAATACCTTTGGACAGCATAATGTTCAAATTCTGGTAGGAACAGAAGCAATTACTTCGAAAGGCCGCCAGCTGGCAGCTACCAGGGGCAATTACTTTATTACCAATTCAAGTAACCTCACTGTGGATCCAAATCTTTGGACATTAGGCTTTGGCCCGGCTTCTACTCAAACGAATACCGATAATGGAGGTGTTTATCAAAGCGCTTTATATTCTCAGTTTGGCAGATTAGATTATAATTTTGGAGATCGCTATTTATTAAGCGCAACAATAAGAAGAGATGGAGCATCTGTTTTTGCTCCTGGGCATCAATACGGGGTTTTTCCGTCTGTAACAGCAGGATGGAGATTGACAAAGGAATCGTTTTTCCCTGTCATTTCATGGCTGAATGACTTAAAAATCAGAGGCGGCTATGGTGTATTAGGAAATTACTTAAATGTTTCGGGCCTTAATGCTTACAATTTGTATGGATTAAGCGCCGCTAATGCGAATTACGACCTTAATGGAGCCAATAACAGTTCTGTAGTTGGTGCTTATGCCAGACAGATTGGAAATGTAGCTACTACATGGGAGCAGGATAAACTCACTAACATTGGATTGGACGCTACTTTATTTGAAAATAAACTTAATCTTTCTATAGAATGGTACAAAAAAGCTATTAGTGGTTTATTCTTTGGTGAGAATCTTGGTGGCGGCTTTGCAGGAGGAGCATCAGCACCTCAGGTGAATCTCGGAAACATTGAAAACAAGGGCGTTGATATAGGTTTAACATACCACGGTACAATTCAAAAGGATTTGACATTTGATGTCACAGGTACTTTTACTACTTACAAAAATAAAGTAGTTAGCTTAGCGGGTCAAAAGTATTATGTTGAAGGTAGTGCAGGATCAGGCAGGATTGGTGCATTTACAAGATTACAGCCTGGTCAGCCTATAGGAGAATTTTATGGATACCAGGTAATTGGATTATTTCAGAGTGCAGCGGATGTCGCCAAATCTCCAACACAGCAGGATGCTGCTCCCGGCCGGTTTAAATTTAAAGACATAAATGGTGATGGGAAAATTAGTGACTCCGATAGAACCTTTTTTGGTAATCCAAATCCCAAATTTACCGCTGGTTTAAATCTTTCCATTCAATACAAGGGCTTTGATCTTTCAACATTCATTTATGCTTCCGTTGGAAATAAAGACATCAATTATATAAAATACTGGACAGATTTTCCGCAAGTGTTTCAGGGTGCGGTAAGTAAGGATGTTTTAACTAATTCTGCAAAGCTGGTAAATGGGTCCGGCCAGGCAACATCATTATATATCCCAGATCCCAATGATCCAACCAAAAAAATTATTAATCCTGTCGCACAGGTAGCTAACCCCGGCGCAACCATTCCGGTGTTGGAGAATTCTGCCAACTTTAGTAATACTACTAATTTTAACTCTTTTTATATGGAAGATGGGTCATACGTAAGAATGAAAACGCTGAATTTGGGGTATACGTTTCCTTCCAAAATGTTAAGTCGCATTGGTATTGAACATCTTAGAGTGTACGTACAGGCATCTAATTTATTTACCATTACCAAATACACCGGATTAGACCCAGAACTGCAGACTTCTGATTTAAATAACAATACCAATTTCGGAATTGACTTTGGTAATTATCCTGCAAATCAAAAGTTTTATTCTGTAGGTGTAAACCTCACTTTTTAAAAAAATAAACGCAAGTATCAATTATGAAACAATTAAAATATAAATTCATTATTTTACTCTTGATATGTGGAGTAGTAACATTCGTTGCCTGTAGAAAGGATTTCCTTAACAGACCACCGCAAGGTGTATTGGCACCTTCAACTTTAGCGAACGCTACTGGTGTTCAGGCAATTCTGGTAGGAGCATACCATGCATTGCTTGGTGAAACAAACTGGGGTTCAGCGCCTTCTAACTGGGTATTTGGTAGTGTAGTGGGTGGAGATTCCTATAAAGGTTCCATAGCATCTGACCAGGGAGATATCACTAATCTTGAAAACTGGTCGTATAATGTTGACAATCCCTATTTAAACCAAAAATGGCTTGCGGTTTATCACGGCATACAAAGAGCAAATGATGTTTTAAGAACCATGGCTCTCGCCAAAGATATTTCCGCTACGGATCAGGCTGAAATCGCCGGTGAAGCTCGCTTCCTAAGAGGTTATTGGCACCTGGAAGCAAAAAAAATGTGGAAAAATGTGCCATTTGTCGGTGAAGGAATTACTTTGGACAGCGCCTTAGAGGTTTCGAACGTAGATGCATCTGGTAATTATGTTGATATCTATCCAGAAATAGAAGCAGATTTTACATATGCTATGAATAATTTACCTGGAACCCAACCACAACCCGGACGGGCAAATAAGTGGGCGGCCGCGTCCTTTCTGGCTAAGACTTATATGTTTGAACACAAATATGCCCAGGCAAAAGCTCTTTTTGATAATATTATTGCCAATGGCACTACCGCCAAAGGAGACAAATATGCTTTAGTTCCCTTCGAGCAGAATTTTAATGCAGCTACAGATAACAGCGCGGAATCTGTATTTGCAGTACAAAATTCTGTTAACGACGGATCCGGAACAAATGGGAATTATGGCGATAACCTGAATTTTCCTAATGGAGGTGGTCCGGGCGGATGTTGCGGTTTCAATAACCCTTCTATA
>JAHEZB010000013.1 GCA_023251285.1 Chitinophagaceae bacterium
ATTATAGTTTTCCTTCCGCAGGTTATGTTGCTAATATTACTGTTTTTGATGCTTCCGGAAGACCGGTGCGCTATCTGCAAAAAAATTCTTTAAGTGGAATTAAAGGCTCGTACCATTGGGACGGTTTAGACGATAAAAACCGCAAACTGCCACAGGGGATTTATATTATTTACACCGAGATTTTTAATACTGCAGGAAAGAAAAAGGCGTTTAAAAATACGGTTGTTTTAGGAAGAAGATTTTAATGAAAATGCTTATTTTAATTTTTCATTTTTCTGATGCCTTTCCGAATCCCGTAAATTCTTCTTTTCGAAATTTTTACGTAAAGCATCGGTCATGTCCACGCCGGTTTGATTGGCCAGGCACATTAAAACCCAGAATACGTCCGCCATTTCATCAGACAGATTTTGTTCACTTTCATTTTCTTTAAAAGATTGTTCGCCGTATTTTCTAACCATTATTCGTGATAATTCTCCCACTTCTTCCATTAATATTCCCAGATTAGTAAGTTCATTGAAGTAGCGAACGCCGGTAGTTTTTATCCATTTATCAATATTTTGCTGTGCTTCTTTTATTGTGATCTCATTCATGTGGATTACTTTTTTTTAATAAAGTGTTAGAGACGAATTTCACCATTATATTTCTATAACTCTTGCATTTGTTTTCAATATTATGACAGTAAAACAACAAATAATGAAGATTCTTGTTTCTTTTTTATAATAAATGGTTAAGGGAAAGTTCTTCTTTTATATTTTTTTCTGAAAAAGAAATGCAACAGGATTCTGTCGCTGGACAGCTTTGCCTTAAATATAGAGTGCCCCTGTAGAGAACAGGAGCACTTTACCAAAACTAACTGCTTATGAGTCGGAGCTAAATTTATAACATTTTTTGATATCCGGATAATTTATTTGTTTTTTTTCTGCTTTCGATAAAAAAATACAAATCAGGCTTTTTTATTCATTTACCGTAAACAATTTGCAACTTTCTTTTGAAATTATTTTCATCTATTAAACAAAAAGAAATTGTCTGTTTTTTTAAACAAAAGTCATTAAACAATTAATAAAATAAGAATTCGAAAAAATTTTTTTCAAAGAAAATTGATTTATACATAAAATCTGTACATTTAAACTTCTAAAGTCAGTTTTTTCGAATTAATTTATTTATTGTTTTAACGAAATCTATTTAAATTTTAAATTGAATACTTCAACTATTTTAAAATCCATTTTAAACCAAAAAAATAAATTTTTGTAAATGAAATTTACCACCCGACTGCAGCTTTCTGCCATGATGTTTCTTGAGTTTTTTATCTGGGGCGCCTGGTTTGTAACGCTTGGCACTTTTCTCATTAACAATCTGAACGCAAGTGGCAGCCAGACTGCCGCCGTATTTTCAACACAATCATGGGGTGCTATCATTGCTCCTTTCATTATTGGATTAATTGCCGACCGTTATTTCAATGCAGAAAAAATCATGGGGATTTTGCATTTGCTAGGGGCCGTTTTGTTGTACCAGGTGTATCATATCGGATCGGTTACCAACGTATATCCGCCACAAGTTTTTTATTACCTGCTCGTTTATATGATTTTATTTATGCCGACACTGGCTTTGGTGAATTCCATTTCATTTAACCAGATGACGAATACCGAAAAGCAATTTCCACCGATCCGGGTTTGGGGAACGATTGGCTGGATCGTCGCCGGACTCGCCATCAGTTTGGTTTTTTTGTGGGATTCCTCACAAAGTGTAAAAGGCGGTTTGATGAAAAATACATTTCTACTTGCCTCCATCGCTTCGCTGATTTTGGGAATATTCAGTTTTACCTTACCTAAAACACCGCCGAAAATAGCAAAAGGTACAGAGATGAAAGTGTCGGAAGTCTTAGGATTAGACGCACTGAAGTTATTGAAGGATAAAAACTTTCTCATCTTCTTTATCGCCTCAATATTGATTTGTATTCCATTGGCATTTTATTATCAATACGCCAATCTTTTTCTGCAGGATATCGGAATGAAAAACCCTACTGCAAAAATGAGTCTCGGACAATTCTTTGAAATATTTTTCCTGCTATTGCTTCCGTTCTTTTTCAAAAAATTTGGATTTAAAGTGACCATCCTCGCCGGTATGCTTGCGTGGGCTATTCGTTATGCTTTATTTGCTTATGGAAATGCAGGAGACCTTACTTTTATGCTGATAATAGGCATTATTTTACATGGTATATGCTACGATTTTTTCTTTGTTTCGGGACAAATTTATACAGACGCGAAAGCCGGTGTTAAATTTAAAAGTGCCGCACAAGGATTGATTACCTTAGCTACCTACGGCATTGGAATGTTGATAGGTTTTGAAATTGCAGGATTAATTGCCGATGCGTATAAAACGGGAGAAAACACTTTTGACTGGAAAATGATCTGGATCATTCCTTCTATCATTGCATTCATCGTCTTTCTATTATTTGCAATATTCTTTAACGATAAAAATGAAAAACCAGTAGATCAAACTGTGAAAATTTAAAAATGAATTCAAAACAAAGCAGAAGAGCGTTATTAAAAAACCTTGCCCTTGGCGCCTCAGCGATTGCACTTTCACCCGGCAAATCAATTGCCGCCGTTTCTGAAAAACTGGAAGACAAATTCCCAAAATTGAAAGGAAATATTAATCATTCTGTTTCCCGGTGGACTTTTGGTTATTTGCCTCTGGACCAGTTGTGTGAAGAAGTAAAAAAAATTGGTTTTTCCGCAATTGATCTCGTTGGGCCAAAAGATTGGCCCACATTGCAAAAGCACGGAATATTCAGTTCCATGTGTTATACAGCCGGTGATAATAATTTATACAAGGGACTTAATCATACAGAATATCATGAAAAGCTGATTAAAGAATATTTGGATGTAATACCTATTATGGCTAAATCCGGTTATAAAAATCTGATTTGTTTCAGCGGTGCAAGAGCAGGTATTGATGACGAAACCGGAATGAAAAATTGCAAAACCGCATTGGAAAAAATATTACCTTTTGCCGAAAAGAACGGCGTAACAATGGTGATGGAATTATTAAACAGCAAAATCGATCACAAAGATTACCAGTGTGACCATGTAGAATGGGGGGCCGAACTGTGCAAGCGCGTCAATTCGAATAATTTCAAATTGCTTTTTGATATTTATCACATGCAGATTCAGGAGGGTGACATCATCCGTAATATCCGTGATTATCATCAATATATCGCTCATTATCATACAGGCGGTGTGCCCGGAAGGCATGAAATCAATAATTCTCAGGAACTTTATTATCCCGCTGTCATGCGCGCAATTGTTGATACGGGATACAAGGGATATGTTGCCCAGGAATTTATGCCAACTTATAAAAATAAATTGGATTCCCTGAAAGAGGCGATACTGATTTGTGATGTCTGAAAACCATGCGATAAGCAAGGAAATGTAATTCTTATTATTTGTTGCTTTACTGTTATCAAAAAAATTAAAATTCAAATTCAAACTTGTACCTCACCCTAAATCTTATTTCTAAAATTTAAACTCAATGGCAGAAAATACTTATGATGCAATTGTCATCGGATCCGGCATCTCCGGCGGATGGGCCGCAAAAGAACTAACCGAAAAAGGCTTGAAAACCATCATGCTCGAAAGAGGACAAAATATAGAGCACGTAAAAGATTATGTAAACGCTGTAAAAGGCCCGTGGGAATTTCCGCACCGTGGAGGTCGCACGCAGAAAATGATCCAGGACCATCCGGTGTTGAAAAGAGACTACCCGCTCAATGAAATGAACCTTGATTGGTGGGTAAATGAACAGGATTGTCCTTATGTGGAGGTAAAACGTTTTGATTGGTTCCGGGGATATCACGTGGGTGGCCGCTCGCTTTTGTGGGGAAGGCAAACTTACCGTTGGAGCGATTATGATTTCGATGCCAATGCAAAAGATGGAATAGCAGTTGACTGGCCGATTCGTTATAAAGACATTGAACCATGGTACACGTATGTTGAAAAATTTGCCGGGATCAGTGGTTCCAAAGAGAATTTGCCACAATTGCCCGATAGCCACTTTATGCCACCAATGGATATGAATGTCGTGGAAAAAGATGTAGCCGACCGCATTAAAAAGCACGATGAAAACAAACGGGCGATGATCATTGGGCGTGTTGCCAATATTACTCAGCCAATACAAGAGCGTTCAAATTGCAAATATCGCAATAAATGCTGGCTGGGATGCCCATTTGGCGCTTATTTCAGTACTCAATCGTCTACATTGCCAGCAGCGATGAAGACGGGAAATCTTACGGTTCGTCCATGGTCTATCGTTACCAAAATTCTTTACGATAAAGACACGAAAAAAGCAAAGGGTGTTGAAGTGTTGGATGCGGAAACCAACAAAACCTATCAATATTTCGCAAAAGTGGTTTTCCTCAATGCATCTACGCTGAATAGTGCATGGGTGCTCATGAATTCAGCAACAGATATTTGGCCGGATGGGCTTGGTAGCAGCAGCGGCGAACTTGGTCACAACCTGATGGACCACCACCTGGGTGTTGGCGCAGGAGGAACCGTAGAAGGGTACGACGACAAATATTATTATGGTCGCCGTGCTAATGGAATTTACGTTCCACGTTTTCGCAATTTATTTGGCGATAAAAGAGATTATATCCGTGGATTTGGCTACCAGGGCGGCGCAAGCAGACAGGGCTGGAGCCGCGACATTGCCGAGATGAATATCGGTGGTGATTTGAAAGATGCACTGGCAGAACCTGGTCCATGGTCAATGGGAATTGGGGGGTTTGGAGAAATATTGCCTTATCATGAAAATAAAGCGACGCTCGATAAAAACAAGAAAGATAAATGGGGACTGAATGTGCTCGCTATTGATGCAGAATGGAGAGATAATGAAAGAAAGATGCGGGTGGACATGCAGAATGATGCGAAGGAAATGCTCGAAGCAGCCGGGGTGAAGGACGTAAAAGGATTTGACGGCGATGGCACGATGGGAAGAGGCATTCATGAAATGGGAACTGCCCGCATGGGACTTGACCCGAAAACATCTGTACTAAACAAATGGAACCAGGTGTGGGATGCACCAAATGTATACGTTACCGATGGCTCATTTATGGTTTCCTCCAATTGCGTAAATCCATCTTTGACCTATATGGCGATGACCGCGCGTGCCGTGGACCATGCAGTTGGTGAATTGAAGAAGGGAAATATCTGATAACCAGCACTATACTTCGAAATAATTTTTTCATTGTTTTAAAATCATAATTATGGAAGATCAATCTGAAAACAAAGTAGCTAACACATCGCGAAGAGATTTCTTGAAAAATACCGCCATCACTGCGGCAGGATTTATGATCGTTCCGCGACATGTTTTAGGTGGAAAAGGATTCATTGCTCCGAGCGATAAATTGGTAATCGCCGCCATCGGAGCGGGTGGTAAAGGCGCTGATGACATTAATCATTTTTACAAAAGTGGCAAAGCGAACATTGCTTTTCTGTGCGATGTAGATGACCGTCAATCTGCCGGGAGCCGTAAGAAATTTCCGAAGGCGAAATATTACAAAGACTATCGTGAAATGTTTGACAAAGATGCCAAAAACATTGATGCAGTATCTGTTTCCACACCCGACCATACCCATGCCGTTGCTGCTTATACGGCTATGCAACTGGGAAAACATGTATATGTTCAGAAACCGCTGACACATGATGTATATGAAGCACGCATGCTTACAAAAGCAGCAAAAAAATATAAAGTCGTTACGCAAATGGGCAACCAGGGCGCTTCGGGCGACGGAGTAAGACAGTTGATGGAATGGTATGATGCCGGCACCATCGGAGATGTACACACGGTTTATTGCTGGACCGACCGACCCGTTTGGCCGCAGGGGATTCCGCGTCCTACTGAATCCTCACCAATTCCCCCGGAACTGGATTGGAACCTCTGGCTCGGCACCGCTCCTGAAAAGAATTATTTCAATAACCTTGTGCCTTTCAACTGGCGCGGCTGGTGGGATTATGGAACCGGGGCCTTGGGAGATATGGGATGTCATATTGTACAGCCAGCCTTTGCCGTTTTAAACCTTGGTTATATCAACTCCGTACAGTGCAGTGTTGGTAGTGTGTATGTCGGTGAATTCAAAAGAGGATATTTCCCGGATAGCTGTCCGCCTTCCAGCCATGTAATTATGAAATTTCCGAAGACTGATAAAACGCAGGGTGAAGTGACCGTTCATTGGATGGACGGCGGTATTCAACCTGAAAGGCCAGATGAGCTCGGACCGAATGAAGTATTTGGCGATGGTGGAAACGGCACGTTATTCATTGGCACCAAAGGAAAAATGATGTGCGGAACTTATGGAATGAATCCGCAATTATTACCAACTTCAAAAACCAATGAAGTAAAAGTTCCTCAAAAATATCCCCGGATCCCGGGCGGCGATGAAGGCCATTATGCACAATGGGTAGAAGGCGCTTTGGCCGGATATGGAAAAATGCAGATGGATTCCGATTTTGCTGTTGCAGGGCCGCTTACGGAAGCGCTGCTAATGAGCAATCTTGCCATTCGTGGGTTTGACATTCGCACGCCAAAATCTACCGGGCAAGGCTACAATTATCCGGCAAGATATGTTGAGCTTTTATGGGATAATAATGACATGAAAGTAACCAATGTGCCTGAAGTAAATCAGTTTATCAAACGCGATTATCGCGCCGGTTTTGGTGTAAATTATAATGTGTAAAATTTAAACTATCTAACATGAACAGAAGAGAAGCCGTTCAATATATTTCACTCCTTTTGGGAGGAACTTTGGTTGGGGGCAATGCGTTTTTAACAGGATGTAAAAGCAATACCGGTGTATCGACCACCTTTACTCCTGAAGATGTTGCTTATCTCGATGAAGTCGCCGATACCCTTTTGCCACCGACAAAAACTCCCGGTGCAAAAGCTGCGAAAACAGGACAGTTTATGACGGTTATGGTCAATGATTGTTACGAAGAAAAAGATCAGAAAGTTTTTCACGAAGGCATGAAAAAATTGAATGATTTTTCTGAGAAAACTTATGACAATGCGTTTGTGAAACTCAATCCGCAACAGCGCCACGACCTGTTGGTAAAACTTGATAATGAACAAAGGCAATACACGAAAAACAAGAAGAAGGACGATCCTTCTCATTATTTCAGAATGATGAAAGAGCTTACGATGCTTGGATACTTTACATCGGAAATCGGATGCACACAAGCCCGCCGGTATATTGAAGCTCCAGGTCATTATGATGGAAATCTTCCGTATAAAAAAGGAGATAAAGCATTTTCGTAAGCAATAAAAAATTTAGAAAAACCTCAGAAAAAGCGCTGCATCAGGCCTTTTTCTGAGGTTTTTATTTTTCGAAAAAAGTGGGCAATTGTGCTGATCTTTTTGTCTGCCGACCGCTTTTATTTACCACTTATTTTTCTCAGTAAAGAAATAAATATTGAAGATTCAGCTCTTAATTGCCAATCCAAGCGGAAAAACTTCCTTTCCATACATTTCATTCAGAAGCGCCCCGGCTCCGGTGTATATCGCTGATCCACCACAAATAATTCCTTCATATCCGGTAAAAGTTTTTAGGAATGTATTGCCGGAGTAATCACCAAGGGCCAGTAAAAAAAACAAGATCGTTAAAGTGGCAAAAACAAATTGCAGCGATCTGGAGATACGAAGTGTGCCCAAAAAAAGAAGCGCTGTAAATATTCCCCACATAATGAGATAAGCTACCATGGCGCTTTCAGAAGCCGGAGGTATCCAACCCATTTTTGGCATCACGATCAAGGCAACCAATGTAAGCCAGAAGGAACCATAAGAAACAAATGCAACCAATCCGAAAGTATTTCCTTTTTTCGCTTCGATGATTCCTGCAATGATCTGCGCAATCCCGCCATAAAAAATCCCCATAGCAAGTATCATTGAGTTCATTTCAAAAATTCCTGCATTATGCAGGTTTAGAAGAACGGTAGTCAGCCCGAATGCCAGAAGTCCCAGTGGTGCTGGATTTGCAGTGTTGTCTTTGATAATAACAGTAGATTGTTCCATAAGAATAGTTTATAAAAATGAGAATTAAAAATATTACTAATAATTCGGATTTTGAAAGAAAAATAAAAACTATTTTTTGTTGGAAAAAGAATCAAAATATTGAGGCAGTAAAACAATAAATAACGCTAACTCTGAATCTCAATTCTTTACTATTTCACCTGGCTTACCTGGTTTTTCAAAAAACTTTCCTGTTGTTTTACGTTGGCAAACAGGTCATCTAATTTTTGCTGTAAATCACCAGTATTCAAAGTCAGTGTTGCTTTTGAAAGATTTACTTGTTTCAGATTTGCATTTGCATCGGTAACAAGCTTCCTGATTTTTTCAAAAAGACTATGTATCTCCTCATTCGATTTTGCCGGTTGGAACTGATTGTTTTTGTAAGTGTAAAAAGAGTTTAATAAATCGATTGCATGGTTATAATCAGCAACGGATGAATCATATAAAGCAATATCTCTATCCTGGTAACGTACTTCAATTTCAAGCTGGAGTCGTTTTAGTTTTGTCTCGATTTTTGAAGCCGGCCACTTACTGTTTTTAATCCGGTTGATGGAAGATAAATATTGTTCCATCCCGCTCATTTTACTAAAAGAATCAAGAGAATCTTTATAATTAAAATAAATTTTTTCAGTGTGTTCGCCGCTGCTTCCGGATACAAATTCTTTATAGGTTACCGGATAATTTAAGAATTGAAAAAGTGGGTCAAAAGGGAGATGAGTTTGAATAAAAACGCGCGGCGATATTTTGAAATAATTATTTTGCCTGTGTTCTACAAAACTTCCGTTTCTGACATAACCTGCGTCCCAGGTAGGATCATATAAATTCCAGTTGCCGTCGGCAAATGCAGCACACCAGACATGTGGCGTTCGGTCTATCGATCCTGTTTGCCGTGTATAGCCTTCAATGGCAAAAGATTGAATTCCGGATTTACGACACAGGTCATTAAAAATTGCTGCGAAGTTTTCACACACACCTCTTTTTCTTCTTAAGGCAACAGACACGCGTTGTTCATTATCCTCATCCAAAATGACATAATGAATGCTGTCAGCATCATATTTAATATTGGAAGTAATCCAGTTATAAATCGCAGAAATTTTTTCATCATCACTGTGAAAATGCGCATTGATAAATGCAGCGATATCATCTGCATTATTGGTTTGCGAAGCAGGAATATAAACAGCAGGCTGAGCAAAAGTGAATTGAGCACCCGATAAAAAAACTATGAAAAATAAGACGCGCACCATTAAATAAAGTTAGAATTCCTTTTGAAAATGATTTGTAAAATATTTAAAGCAAAGAAGGAAAGAATCGCACTTTGTGTTTTCATTTATAAAATAAATATCCTCCGGCACTAAGCAAATTAAAATAGGAATCTTCAATATTTATTTGTTTGCTATTCATCCTTAAAATACATTTGATTATTAATCCTTTAGCCATCATCAGTGTTACAAAAATCTTTAAAATTCATTTCACAGATTCAATTTAAATAAAAAAAACGCATGAAATTAAAACACATCCTAAACTGCTTTGTATTTCTTTTTGCTCTCAGTTTTTCTTCTTTTGCACAAGTAAAAAAAGAAAGCACTTCTGTAAAAGTGGATATCAGCAAAGACACAGTAATTAATTTTAAAAAACCACAAAAATCGGTGACGCACGGCAGTGTAACAGTAGAAGGTAAACGAATTAGTTATGATGCAACAACAGGTACGCTGATACTAAAAAATAAAGAGGATTCGCCGACCATCAGTATGTCTTATGTATATTATATGAAAAGCGATGACGATCCTTCCAACAGGCCGATCACTTTTATCTATAACGGCGGCCCCGGAAGCGCTACCATCTGGCTTCACATGGGTGCATGGGGACCGCAACGTGTTTACCTTAATGACACATCGAGAACGAAAGCGCCTTATAAAACAGTAAATAATGATTACAGCCTGTTGGATGCAAGTGACCTGGTTTTTATTGATGCTCCGGGAACAGGCTTTGGGGAAGTAATTACGAAAAAAATGGGTGGCGCAGGTGAAGGAAAAGATTTCTTTGGAATCGATCAGGACGGTCGCGCTTTTGCTGATTTTATTACTCAATTTATTACTGACTTCAACCGCTGGAGTTCGCCCAAATACTTATTCGGTGAGAGTTATGGCACCTTCCGATCTGCTGTTGTTTCAAATCTTTTGCAAGATGAGGGAGTCGGATTGAATGGCGTGATCCTGCTTTCTCAATTATTGACTTACGAAAACATGAGCGATGCGGCTAATGAACATCCGGGAAATGACAAGCCTTTTGAGCTTGCTTTGCCTTCGTTTGCCGCTACTGCGTGGTATCATCACAAACTTCCAAATCAGCCGGCACAATTAGAACCATTTTTGAAAGAAGTAGAACATTTTGCGTTGAATGATTATGCAGTTGCGCTAAACAAAGGTGCATCGCTCGATTCTGTTTCCTTTGATCAGATGGCGGAAAAATTACACCAATACACGGGGCTTCCTGCAGAATATATACGAAAAGCCAATCTGCGTGTCAGCGGCCCTCAGTTTGAGCAGGCATTGCTTGGAAAAGAAGACCAGATCACCGGCCGGCTTGACTCAAGGTTTGCAGGAGATGCGATTGATCCGCTAAGCGAATATGCGCAATACGATCCAATGGATTCTTACATTGATGCTGCGTTCACCGCTGCTTTCAACAATTATGTAAGAACGGAATTAAAGTTTGGAAAAGGAATGAAATACAAAACTTCTGGAGATGTACATCCATGGGATTTTAAGCGCAAAGGTTTTCTGGGTTTTCCAAATGTGATGAATGACCTGGCGCACGCCATGGTCTACAATCCGGGTTTAAAAGTGATGCTGAACATGGGCTATTTTGATTTGGGAACTCCCTATTTTGAAGGAATTTATGAAATGAAACATTTACCAATGCCAAAGGCGTTACAAAAAAATATAGAATATGATTTTTATAATTCCGGGCATATGGTTTACCTGCATCCTGAATCTTTGAAACAATTGCATGATAATGTAGTTAGATTTATAAATTCTTCATTAAAGTAAAGTTTGAAAGCAAATCGTTGAAAGTTTTGCAAACATCCACGAACAGTAAGAAGGAATTCTGCAATTAATTACTTTTGCAACCAATTTTAAAAAATTACGGTTATGAAAGTAATGAAATTTGGTGGTACCAGCGTAGGTAAACCAGAGAGAATGGCAGAAATAAGCAGGCTGATCACCAAAGAAGATGAACCAAAAATTGTTGTGTTGAGCGCATTGAGCGGAACGACCAATGCGCTAACCGAAATAAGCGATTCATTAGCAAAAGGTGATAGGCAAAATGCAAAAAATCGTATTGATGCTTTAGAAGATCATTACCAGGCATTCATAAAAGAACTTGTAAAAAGTGACGTCTTTTATCAAAAAGCAAAAGACGTTCTTGCCGAACATTTTGAATTTCTCAACATCATTTTAAAAATTTCTTACAGTGAAGCTTTAAATAAAGATATTCTCGCACAAGGCGAATTGCTCAGTACAAAAATGTTCAGTATTTATTTGCAGGAAGAAAATATTCCCCATGTATGGCTGGCGGCGCTTGACTTCATGAGTATTGACGTCTTCGGTGAACCGCAGGTGCAAAATATAAAAGTGAAACTTGCCAACTTATTGGAAGCACACCAGGGAGATACACTTTTTATTACCCAGGGATACATTTGCAGAAATGCGAAAGGAGAGGTGGACAACTTGAAACGCGGCGGAAGTGATTACAGCGCCTCATTAATTGCAGCTGCTGTTCATGCTTCTGTTTGTGAGATATGGACCGATATCAATGGCATGCACAACAACGATCCGCGCATTGTAAAAAATACAAAACCGATTCAGCATTTGTCTTTTGATGAAGCTGCAGAACTTGCTTATTTCGGTGCGAAGATTTTGCATCCTGCAAGCATCTGGCCTGCGCAGCATTTTAATTTTCCTGTCAGATTACTGAATACAATGGAACCCGATGCGGCAGGAACTCTCATAGAAGGTCATTCAGACTCAGAAGGCGTAAAAGCAATTGCTGCAAAGGATTCTATCACAGCGATCAAAATAAAAAGCAGCCGGATGTTGCTTGCTTATGGTTTTTTAAGGAAGATTTTTGAGGTGTTTGAAAAATATCAAACTTCTATTGATATGATCACGACATCTGAGGTTGCTGTTTCTCTTACCATTGATAATGATACTTTTTTAAAAGAGATTATTAAAGAACTTGAAATGTTTGGAACCATAGAAACGGACCGTAATCAAAGCATCGTTTCTATTGTTGGTTATCATATTTCAAAAACACAAAATCTGCTGGCAAAAGTTTTTGACAGTCTCACAGAAATTCCGGTGCGCATGGTGAGTTTTGGTGGCAGCCAGCATAATATTTCTATTTTGATTTCGCAGGAAGATAAAGAAAAAACTTTGCAGTTGCTGAATAAGGGATTGTTTGAATAACTGATCTGCTGCCCGAAGCCTTTGATCAGGCAGCAAACAAAGAAATACTGGCAATTCTTCATCTTCCGGGTATCTAATATCTTATACCAATTGCGCTATAAATAAAACTCATTAGCCACATCGGCCCAATCAATAAAAACTGGATGTCTTTTAAAAAAGACGGTTTTTTGCCTTCAACATGGTGTCCATAAAACTGGCCGATCCATGCAAGTACAAAAATAATTACACACACAAGCCATAAAGGAGCCGGTACATATTTTTCAATAAGATGAGCGATAAAAAGGCAAATGACTCCAAAAATAAACATGCCGATTCCCAGGGGAAGTGAAAGGCGTAAATAATAAATGGTGATCAGTAAAATGGCTATCATGGCTACGTTTACGGTGTGTGTATCGATGATCCATGGCAATTTGATGCTGTATAATAAACCGACAATCGAAAAAAATATTGCCGGTACACAAATCCAATGAATGGATTTATTGGTTTCATTTTTATGGCTTTCCCCGTATTCCTCCAGCCATTGATTTACGGTTCTCATTGCAAATTATTTTTATTAAAAATTACTCCAAAATATCATTTTATTTCAACAGAAACAATTAAAATCTGCATATGATTGTGCTCATATTGCCGCTTCCACGTCCATAATGCCCTTTAAAATTTGTAACTTTGCTCCATTCAATTTTTTTACAATGGAATCTGCACAAAATATTTTATCAATTGCACTCACCCGTCCTGTAATGCAGGAAGAGATGGAGTTGGTACAACATAGTTCACAGAGTATTCCCGGTTCTGTTCAATATGTTATCAATCGGTATCGCAAATCTCCAAACGTGAGTATAGAGGAAACAGCCATGATGGTTTATAACTATAATGCTGAAGATCAAAAATCAGGAAATATTGAATTGGTTTTTTGTATGGAAGGAAACCGCTATTGCAAACAAAAAGATTCCGAATGCAGTTTTTGTAAACATTCTGAATCACACAATTGCGATGAATTGGTCGAGACGATTGATGTAGCTTGTTTCCGCTTCAATACAGACCATCTGACACAATTTGTAAAAGGATTAAAAACAACTACTTTTTCAGAAGATATTTTAAACTTTAACCACACGACGTCTTTTACAAAAAACTTTTCGATTTGTGGCCGCACCAGAACGGTTCTTCAGTCGTTGATGAATCATACTTACACCGACACACTGGAAAATATTTTTATCAATGCACAAACGCAAATGTTGTTGTTGTATAGTATCGAATGCATGGGCGGTGAGGGGGAAGGTGAAGAAACTTTTTCCTGTAAGTTCCTGATGAATGAAGCTGATCGCGAAAAAATTGCTTTGGCACGAGATGTATTATTACAACATATTGGAGAGCCGCTTACCATTCGCGAGCTCAGCCGCAAAGCTGCCATTAATGAATGCTATCTAAAAAAAGGATTCAAAGAAATGTATGGAACAACCATCTTTGATTTTTTTCAAAGCCAGAGAATGGAGCATGCAAAGTATTTATTGTATGAAAAAGGATTCACTGTAACTGAAGTTTCGGCTTCACTGGGATATTCTTCAATTTCACATTTTTCTACCGCTTTTAAAAAGCATACCG
>JAHEZB010000400.1 GCA_023251285.1 Chitinophagaceae bacterium
AAAACTCCACCTATGATCTGAAGAAAGTAAAAGAATATTATCCGCTGATGGTTCAATACCTGAACATTCAAAGTCCGGATAGTTCGTTGTTGAATTATAAAAGAATTCATCAGGCTACAGCGCCTGCAATTCCAACAAATGTAGTGGTGGTAATTTGCGAAAGTTTTTCTGCTTATAAAAGCAGCATGTGGGGAAACCCTTTAAACACCACTCCCTACTTTGATCAAATGTGCAAGAATGGAATTTTCTTTGACCGGTGTTTTACGCCGGCTTATGGAACGGCCCGTGGTGTTTGGGCGGTAACAACAGGAATTCCTGATGTTGAATATCCAACCACCTCAAGCCGCAATCCGGCTTATGTAGATGAACATTCGATCATCAACGATTATAAGGGCTATGAAAAATTTTATTTCATTGGCGGAAGTTCAAGCTGGGCGAATATCCGCGGCTTGCTGACCAATAACATTGACGGCTTGCATCTTTATGAACAGGAAGATTACAAATCAAAACCAATTGATGTGTGGGGCATCAGTGATAAGAATTTATTCCTGGAGGCAAACAATGTTTTGAAAGAACAAAAACAGCCTTTTATTGCTGTAATTCAAACAGCAGACAATCATCGTCCTTACACAATTCCGGAAGAAGACAAAAAAGAATTTCCCTTAAAAAATTACCCGGTTGATTCTTTAAAAAAATATGGTTTTGAAAGTAACGCAGAATTGAATGCATTCCGGTTTACAGATTTTAGTTTCCAGAAATTTATTGAAGCGGCGAAAAAAGAGCCTTATTTTAACAGCACGATTTTTGTTTTTGTAGGCGATCATGGTATTCGCGGCAACGTAGGAAATATGTTTCCAAAAGCTTGGGAAGCAGATGGATTAACCACACAACATGTGCCGCTTCTTTTTTATTCTCCTGCCTTATTAACGCCTCAACGAATCGACAGAACCTGCTCACAGATTGATTTGCTTCCTTCCGTTTCTTCGTTAGCAAAAGTTTCTTTTACCAATACCACTTTGGGAAAAAATCTATTTGATACGATTCAAAACAATGTTCGTTTTAAAAATCTTGCCTTTTTATTTAATCCTGATTTGAAGCAAATCGGGATCATTACAGATGAATATGTTTATGTTCATAATCTTTTGAGTGGCCAGGAAGATTTCCGTTCTTCCAAAAATAATTTACCATTGCCGCAAACAGAAGAAACAATATCTGATAAAAAAGCGTTACAAACACTGTCAGATGCATATTATCAAACGGCAAAGTATATGCTCTTAAACAATAAAAAGATCAAAGAAGCTGTCAGCAAATAAACTAATAAATGTTTTTTCTATTTTTCAATCATGATTTTTAGAGCTAAATTCCCAAAAACGGTTCCATTAACCATTCAATGGCTTTTGATGCTTTCGTTTACTTACCTGATCATTTTTACAATGCTTCGTGTTGCAACTGTGGTTCTATTTATTCCTGCGAATACAGAAGCAAGTTCGCTCCTGCCTTCATTCTGGCTTGGTTTCCGTTACGATGCCAAATGGATTTCGATCATACTATTACCCATTGCAGTCTTATCGGTTTATCCACGATTTTCTCCTTTTTTTTCTGAAAAAAATAAAAAATTTTGGTCTTATTACCTTGCAATCACCACACTGATCGTTTTATTTTTTTTCGGTGCTGATTTTGGAAATTTCAGCTACAATCATACGCGCATCAATGCAAGTGCTTTAAATTTTGCAGAAGACCCGCTCATTTCGTTTCAGATGCTTTGGCAAAGTTATCCAATGGTATGGCTGGTAACTGCCCTGGTTGTAGCCGTTTTCCTGCTGTCCAAACTTTTTAAACATACCCACGTACTGACAACAAAAAGAAATCTGCAGGAAAATCTGACCTACAAAAGACGTTGGCATGCAGGAGCTATTATCTTTTTGCTTTGGTGTTTGTTTGGCATTTTTTCTTTCCATCCTATAAAATGGAAGGATGCATTTGAGCTAAATGATAATTTCAAATCTTATGTGGCATTAAATCCATTACAAAATTTTTTTACAACTCTTCAATTGAGAAAGCCATCCTTTGATGATGCAAAAGCAAAAGAATATTTTCCGCTGATCGCAGATTTTTTACAATTTGATAGCAAAAATATAACAGATGAAGATTATTCGAGAGATGTATTACCAAATAGTAAATCGCTGGAAAGCCGGCCCAACGTCATTTTGGTAATTTGTGAAAGCTTCAGCATGTATAAAAGCAGCATGAGCGGCAATCCATTAAATACTACTCCTTATTTTAAACAACTGTGCGACAGCGGCATTTTTTTTAACCGTTGTTTTACCCCAACTTTTGGAACAGCCCGAGGTGTTTTTGCCATCATTACCGGAATTCCGGATGTGCAACTTTCAAAATTTTCCACACGCAATCCGGAAGCGATTCGTCAACATACGATCATTAATTCTTTTGAAGATTACAATAAGTTTTATTTCCTCGGAGGCAATAGTGATTTTAATAATTTTGACGGCTTAATAAAAAATATAAACGAGGTAAAAATTTACCAGGAAGGCTCTTTTAAGTCGAAGCCTTTAAACGTTTGGGGCATCAGCGATAAGAATCTTTTTTTGGAAGCAGAAAATGTGTTTAATGACCAAAAAAAACCTTTTTTTGCAATCGTGCAAACAGCCGACAACCACCGTCCTTACAGCATTCCACCGGAAGATACTGATTTTGAAAAAAGAATGGTAGATGAAGACACACTTCATAAATATGGCTTTGAATCATTGCAGGAATTCCAATCTTTTTGCTATACCGATTATTGTTTTAAAACGCTTATTGAAAATGCAAAAAAACAAAGCTGGTTTGATAATACCATTTTTGTTTTTGTTGGTGATCATGGTGTAGAAGGTGAAACATCTGCCATCTACCCAACTGCGTGGGACAAAGGAAGCTTAAGTGATGAACATGTGCCATTGTTGTTTTATGCACCCCAATTATTAACGCCACAAATGCATCAGGAAGTCGTTTCTCAAATTGACCTGCTTCCTACACTTGCCGGAATGCTGCACCAGCCTTATACAAATACTACCTTGGGCAGAGACGTTTTAAATTCCAAAAACAAAATGAACGCTGCCTTTATTATTCATCATGATGAAGGGAATATCGGCATTGTTACCAACGATTATTATTTTGTAAAAAATCTTAGAATCAACAAAGAAATGCTGATGCCTGTTAATTCCGATTTCCTTTCCCTGGACGCAAAAGCAAAAGATTCGGTAGAAAATAAATTGTCGAAACTAACTTCCGGCATTTATGAAACAGCGAAATGGATGCTTGTGAATAATAAGATTAAATAAGCTTTCAAGTTGAAGTTTCAATACTCATACATTCAATGAACAAACAAATAACAGCAATTCTTATTTATCCTTCTTTTTCAATTCCGTTGTTTTCAAATCTGAATGTTCATTTTGTTGTATTGATTTATTACCGGTTTCCACTTCCACCGTTTTGGTAGTTACTGCGTAATCATCAGGGTGAATTTGCGTGCCAAACTTCACCGCATACGCTTTTGTAAATTCTGCGCCGAAATACAATATCATTGCAGAAAAATAAACCCACAATAACAAGATTACCAATGAACCGGCAGCACCGTAAGTGCTTCCC
>JAHEZB010000401.1 GCA_023251285.1 Chitinophagaceae bacterium
ATTTTACTATTTCTACGGAACCTCCTGCAGCCTCAATAGCACCTTTGGCTTTTTCACTTATTGCATTCACTTTAAAAGGAATTTTTGCTTTTAACACTCCATTTCCCAGGATCTTCACTTTATCATTCTGACTGATCAGATTGTTGATATATAAGTTTTCCAGGTTAAATTCTTTAATCTCGTGTTTTTCAATCAACTGATCTATCTGGCCGAGATTAAATACTTTATATTCGATACGGTTGTTGTTCTTAAAACCACGTTTCGGTAATCTTCTCTGAATTGGCATCTGGCCGCCTTCATGCGCCATTTTAATTTTATAACCTGCGCGGCTTTGACCACCTTTATTACCTTTTGTAGAAGTTCCACCTTTACCGGAAGCTTCTCCGCGACCTAATCTTTTTTCTTTGTGAGTTGCGCCTTTTGCCGGCCTTAAATTTTGTAATTGCATTGTACTTTTTTTAGACTTAACGCCCCATGTACAGGAGCTCGCTTTTAAATGATTATTATAAATAAAAAAAGAAAAACCGGTTATGCCAGTTCTTCTACTTTTACCAAATGATTTACTTTGTTTACCATGCCCAGAATCTGTGGGGTTGCTTCCACTTCTTTTGAAGCATTCAATTTATTCAGGCCCAAAGCCTTTAAGGTAAGTTTTTGACGCTCTGAACGGTCAATACCACTTTTAACCTGTGTAATTTTAATCTTTTTCATGTCAATTGTTTGAGTAGTAAGATGTTAGTAGTTGTTAGCAAGAAAATGATCATTCTAAAATCTCGCTACTTTCTATTTACCTCTTTATCCGTTAAAAACTTTCTTTAAGGAAATATTTCTTGTCTTTGCAACTGAACTTGGCTCTCTCAAAAGAGATAACGCTTTTACAGTAGCTTTTACCACATTATGCGGATTGGCAGAACCAAGATTTTTTGCTAAAACATCTGTAATTCCTGCACTTTCCAACACAGCTCTCATGCTTCCTCCTGCGATAACACCGGTACCGGCAGCTGCTGGTTTAATCAGTACTTTAGCAGCACCGTCTTTTGTCCATTGCTCGTGAGGAATCGTACCATGAAAAAGTGGAATTCTGATCAGGTTCTTTTTCGCATCATCTATCCCTTTCAAAATAGCTTCCTGAACTTCTTTGGCTTTTCCCAAACCATGTCCTACTACACCATTTTCGTTTCCCACAACTACAATAGCAGAAAAACTAAATGCCCGTCCGCCTTTCGTTGTTTTTACAACACGATTTATGGATACCACTTTCTCTTTTAATTCAAGCTCGCCGCCTTTTACTTTCTGTGTATTTGATTTCAACATTATAACTGTTTATAATTTTTTTATTTTTATTAAAATATCAAACCGCCTTCTCTTGCTCCATCCGCGACTGCTTTAATGCGACCATGATATAAATATCCGCTTCTGTCAAAAACCACGTCTTTAATTCCTAATTCCTGTGATTTTTTGGCAATTGCTTCACCGACCATTTTGCTCATCGCAACTTTATTTCCCTTTTGTGCAGCTATATCTTTCTGACGTGAAGAAGCTGAAGCGATCGTAGTTCCATTAGCATCATCAATCAATTGAACATAAATATCTTTATTACTTCTAAAAACACTGAGCCGTGGTTTAGTAGCGCTGCCGCTGATTTTTTTGCGGATGCGGTATCTTATCTTTTGACGTGAGCTTACTTTTGAGTTCATTTTATTCTATTTTATATTCCGATACTGCCGGAAATTTTTATTAAATCTTCAGATAAAATCTGAATGAAAAACTTAATTATTTGTTTGTTTACTGGCAATCAAACTTTCAACCTTCAACCTTGAACTTTCAATTTTATTTACCTGCTGACTTACCTGCCTTTCTCCTTAATACTTCACCTTCAAACTTCACACCTTTTCCTTTGTAAGGTTCTGGTTTACGCAAGCTGCGGATTTTTGCTGCTACTGCGCCAAGCAATTGTTTGTCTACGCTTGTTAAAATCACTTTTGGATTTTTACCTTTTTCCTGTGCCGTTGCTACGGTAAGTTCTTTTGGAATTTCCACAATAATATTGTGAGAATAGCCTAAAGAAAGATCCAGCAAGTTTCCCTGGTTAGATGCTTTGTAACCCACGCCGACTAACTCTAAAGTCTTTGTATAGCCATCAGTAACGCCGGTTACCATATTTTGCACCAATGCGCGGTACAATCCATGCATTGCTTTATGCCTGATCTGGTCGGTAGGGCGAACGAAGACAATTTTATCGTCCTTTACTTCTACTTTAATATCGGGATCAATCGCTTGTTTCAATTCACCTTTTGGACCTTTTACAGTGATCACATTATCTGTCCCTACACTAACATTTACGCCTTTGGTAATTGTTACGGGATTTTTTCCAATTCTTGACATAGCCGGTTTTTTTATTTTAGTTTTTAAACTCTGGGAGTGTTCAGCCACGACTAAGGCTTAATTATCAACCAGTACTTTTATAATTTTTTGTTTGAACTTCTTAAAATGTATCTTATTGCGAAGAATAATACCAAAAATGTAATGATTATTCCAACAACAGAATCCATTTTAATAAATGTTACAGAGTACTTCTCCACCAACCTTCTGGGCTTTTGCCTGCTTATCGGTCATTACACCTTTTGAAGTGGAAATAATAGAAATTCCTAACCCGTTCTTTACTCTTTTAAAATCCTGTGGTTTTGAATAACTGCGCAATCCCGGACGGCTTACTCTTTCAAGGCTTTCAATTGCGGGAATTTTGCTTTGCGGGTCATATTTAAGCGCTATTTTGATAACGCCTTGTTTGGCATCATCTTCAAATTTGTATTTTAAAATATAGCCTTCAGTGTATAATATTTCAGTGATGCGCTTTTTTAAATTGCTTGCCGGAATCTCTACGATTCTATGGCTCGCCATCTGTGCGTTGCGAATTCTTGTTAAATAATCTGCAATAGGATCAGTAACCATTGTTTATTTTTTCTTTTTAATTTTTTCGTTTTAATTACAATGCGATATCCAGCCTTCAATTTTGACCGGTTCAGCGGTCAGTCTACCAACTCGCTTTTTTTACTCCCGGAATCTTTCCTTCAAGCGCCATGTCGCGAAACATATTTCTTGAAAGCCCAAAGTGGCGCATGTAACCTCTTGGACGACCGGTAAGCTGGCAACGGTTTTTCAAGCGAACAGGAGATGCGTTCTTCGGTAGAAGATCCAACGCCCTGTAATCGCCTGCATCTTTTAATGCTTTTCTTTTCTCGGCATATTTTTCCACCATTTTAACGCGTTTCCTTTGCCTTGCTTTTATTGACTCTTTAGCCATTTTTTTTAATTATTTTTTAATATTTTTAAAAGGCATTCCCAATTCTTTCAGCAGTTCAAATGCTTCTTCGTTGGTATTTGCTGTTGTTACAAAAGTGATATCAAGACCGGTAATTTTGTTTACTTTATCAATATCAATTTCAGGGAAAATAATCTGCTCGGTAACGCCTAAGGTGTAATTTCCACGTCCATCAAAAGATTTGTCATTGATTCCTTTGAAATCACGCACACGTGGAAGTGATACAGAAACCAGGCGGTCTAAAAATTCATACATATTTTCAGAGCGCAAAGTAACTTTTGCACCAATCGGCATGTTTTTACGCAACTTAAAATTGGAAAT
>JAHEZB010000402.1 GCA_023251285.1 Chitinophagaceae bacterium
TACCATTTCTGTTTCGCAGATGGTGTCCATGGCTAACGGAAGAAGAGATAAAAAATTGGTAAGCCATTATTTATATAATGGATTCTGGGTTTGCGCGATTTCAGCGGTCATAATTTCACTAGCTATAGAATTGAGTAAAAATATTTTATTTCACCTCGACCAGGATCCCATTGTTGCCCGGCTTGCTTTGCCTTATTTGCAAATAATGGGCTGGTCGGTAATTCCCATGCTATTGTTTCTTGCTTTGAAACAATTTACTGATGGCCTTGAGCATACAAAAACGGCGATGGTTCTTTCGCTGTCTGCGCTTCCAATAAATGCCTTCTTAAACTGGCTTTTAATTTACGGCAACTGGGGATTTCCAAGAATGGAACTGGTTGGCGCGGGATGGGGAACATTAATTACACGGATATTAATATTCATTGTTCTTGGATTAATCATCTTATATCACCGCACTTTTAGAAGATATGTTGCGGTGAGAAGTATTGTATGGAAATTAAAATGGAAAACCATTAAAGAACTATTGGACATCGGCATTCCAAGCAGTTTTCAAATTACGATGGAAGCAGGCGCTTTTGCCATTTCAGGAATCTTGATTGGTACCATTGGAGCAGTAGAACAGGCTGCGCACCAGATTGCACTGAGTATTGCTTCATTAACCTTTATGGTCTCGATGGGATTATCACAGGCCGGTTCTATCCGCGCCAGCAATACATTTGGCCGCAATGACTGGCCGTTAATTCATGCAATTGGAAAAAGTACCATCATCATGGCTTTAATTTATGGAACACTTTGCGCTTCTGTTTTTATCCTATTCCGGTTTCAATTGCCTTATGTTTTTAATGATGATGGGCAAGTGGTTTCCATGGCGGCATATTTACTTTTATTTGCGGCTTTGTTTCAAATATCTGACAGCACACAGGCAATTAGTGCCGGTTTATTGCGCGGAATAAAGGATGTAAAAGTGCCGACTGTTTTTATCGCCATTGCTTACTGGGCGATTGGCATCCCGGTGGGCTGCTTGCTGGCTTTTTATTTTAATATGGGCGCTGCGGGCATTTGGACCGGATTTATAACCGGGCTTACAGTATCGGCCGTTTTTTTAACTTTCAGATTTAGAAAAATGGTTAGAAATTCCATTGGCGCGGAAAAGCTATTCCGGCAAACAAAGCCTGCCCGACCAGATCAACAGGGCGGGAAATAATTCAAATTTGTGTTTTCCACTTTTACTCATTTTGATTTCCCTTCCCAGATACTTTTCATTTTGTGAAATTGCAACTCTTTAATTTCAAAATTATTTGAATCAAAGAGGATGTTTGAATAAGGCTGTGTGGGAAAAAATATAGCCGTCATGTTGGTGAGGCCTTTATCAGCGAACATTTCAATCGATGCCTTGTCTATTATCAGTATCATGTCCATATCCGTGGAATGCGATAATCTTTTGGCTGTAAGTCTTGCTGAAAAGTCTTTTTCAAAAGTAGTCTTGCCACTTGAAGTACGATCTATATAATAATTATTTGTTTCTTTATCATAACCAACAATCAGTTTTTCATGATTCGAATTAGAAAGCGTGATCGAAAAATCTTCTATCTTATCAGAAGAAAACTTGAAGCGGACAGGTACAGAAAGTTCGCCTGTTTTTGAAGTCAGGGCAAAATGATGCGCCTTCAAATTTTGCAGTTTTATATCTGATACATTCAATTCGTTTAATTCCTTTACTGGTTTAGAAGTGACATAATATTTGCCACCAATTTTTTCCAAACCTAAATCACGAGGTACCGTCATCGCGCTTCTCCATTTTTTTGTAGGCACAATAGTCGCATATTGCCAATTGCTCATCCAACCTAAGAATATTTTGCGCTCACCCGTATTTGACCACGTTACTCCTGCATAATCATCCGGGCCATAATCAATCCATTTTGTATCATTATCAAAAGGAGTAAATGTTTTTCCATTAAATGTTCCCGTAAAATATTGTGTCGCAGAGCCACCGTTAGGACCACCGGGATTAATACTCACTATTAATACCCAAATTGTTTTTCCATTGTATTTCAGTGGAAAAATATCAGGGCATTCCCATACGCCGCCATGCGCGCCTTTTTGCTGTCCAAATTCACTCCCTTTTGTCCAGGATTTCAAATTTTTAGAAGAATAAAAAGTGATTCTGTCTAAAGTCGCCAATGCCATAATCCACTTCTTAGAGGCCGGATACCAATGCACTTTAGGATCCCTGAAATCCTTTATTCCAGGATTTTTTAAAACCGGATTTCCTTTGTATTTCACCCACGTTTTGCCTTCATCAAGACTAAAGGCGATACTTTGATTTTGATAATTATTTCTTCCCTCCTTTTCTCCAACCGGGTCATGATTTGTAAATATGGCTACCATAGGAATTTTTCCATTTTTACCGAATCCGGAAGTATTGGTTTTATCAATTACCGCGCTTCCCGAAAAAATATATCCAAGGCTATCAGGATAAAGGGCTATGGGTTGTTGTTGCCAATGAACCAAATCCGTGCTGGTAGCATGTCCCCAATGCATTGGGCCCCACACGGTACTATCCGGGTAATATTGAAAAAATAAATGGTAAACTCCCTTGTAAAAAACCATTCCATTCGGGTCATTCATCCAATGTTGTTTGGGTGAAAAATGGATTTGCGGCCTGTAAGTTTCTGTATAAAACTGATGACTCGTTTTCTGTGCTGTTGCAAAACCGGATAATAGAAGAAATGGAAATAAAAATTTCATAACGTTGGTTTTTCTGAAAAACAGTTTATACTAAACGGAAACAATTTACCGGTCAATTCCCAGCCTTGTTTTGTCCGATAAAATCATTTACCTCCGAGATATTATAATCCGGACAGCCACCGGTTTTGCCGGCAATGAATGCACCCAAACCACTTGCAAATTGTAATGCGGTTTCCGGGGATGAGTTTTCCATCCATTTGGAAATAAATCCTGCTAAAAAAGCATCGCCGCTGCCGATCGTATCTTTTACGTTTACTTTATAGCCGTTATGCTGATATTGTTGTCCTTCCCAAAATAATATCGCTCCGTCAGCTCCTAAAGTAACGACCATTTTAGTGAGATGGAATTTATTCATCAAAGCTTTTGCACGGTCTTTTAAATTCTTATCCATAAAATAAAAGGAAGATATCAATTCGAGTTCAGCCAGGTTGAGTTTCAAAAAATCTGCTTTGGAAATCAATTCTTCTATAATTTTTTGGTTAAAATGAGGAGTCCTCAAATTGATATCCAGTACTTTTTTATTTGCTGATTCCAATAGTTGAAATAGCGTGTTTCTGCTTACATCATTTCTTGAGGCAAGGCTTCCGAAAATAAAATATTCAGATTCAGAAACCGCCTGCTGAAGAGAGGCGTTCCATGATATGAAATCCCAGGCAACCGGTTTTACAATGTCATAAACTACTTCATGCTGCTCATTCATGTTTGCATAAACTTTTCCCGTCTCATGCTGCTGATCCCATTGAAAAAAATCACTGCAAACGCCTTTTGAGGAAAAGATTTCCCTCAGTTCTTTTCCTTTTTCATCATCTCCGATGCGCGTGATTAAAGCGGGATTTTTTTGAAGTTTATGAAGATGGTAAGTAACGTTCATCGGTGCGCCTCCCGGAACAGCGC
>JAHEZB010000403.1 GCA_023251285.1 Chitinophagaceae bacterium
TGTGCTTTTTCATTAAATACACTGACATTAAATAAATAACATTATCGAAAAGAAAATAAAAAAATATAAAAAAAGTTACTCACCAATGCAGCGTTTTCTCATCATTGAAGGTAATAAGGTTAAATCCGTTTTGCAAACCATCCTACACGGGTGCATCAATTTCTTGAAATTCATCGCGACTCTGAGAAAATCGAGATACTCGCTATAGAATTAAAGCTTCAGTTAACTTCATATGACAGAAGGTAATAAGGTGAAGGAAAACAAGGGCATGTTGTGGCTATTAAGGTAATAAGGTGGAGCGAAGGAGTGATGTGTACCTACTAAAGTAATAGGGTTAAATCCACTGAAGACTGTAAAATAAACAGTGGAAAACACTCGATTATTTATTTGATCCAAGAACCTTATTACCTTAGTAACATTACAAATCTAAACTCAAGCCACCTTATTACCTTCGTAACATATAAATCTAAACTGAACCCACCTTATTACCTTAGTAACACACAAATCTAAACTCAACCCACCTTATTACCTTATTAAGCAATAAATAACAACTGCAGCAAAAGAAGAAATATCCGTTTTTTCATTTCTTCAAAGGAGGAAATATGAACAAAGAAGGCAAAGCATTTTTAAAAGAATTATAAACACACCCGCCCAAATAAAACTTCGAACAAGAGATAAAATACATTTGTTTTTAAATAATCTGCTAAATTTACTTTACCAATCACACCAAGAATATTAAAAGCATGAGCAAATTCCCCTTCAGTAATTCATTACGGATTTTAATTGTTTTTTCTTTTGCCTGTTTCACATCCTGCAAATCCACACGCATTTACAAATCCACTGTTAGTACTTCTGATAATTATCACAGCAGCTATGATGATACGACTTTAACGCCTGACAACAGCTCTATCCTGATGCCCTACAACCGGTTTATTGACCCGGCCGGAACTGTGATCCGTTTTGGTGATGGCTCGCTTGAAAATCACAGCCTCGATTGCGCTTTGTTGCCCGGAGAAAAAATACTGGTTGTGGAAGACAGATATGGTCTCGCTTTTATAAATGTAAAAGAAAATAAACTGGTAAGCCATTTGGATTATGACGCGAATTATAATGGTTTTATGAGTACCTATTCCGGTATAAAAGTTTTTGAAGATAAAGATGGAGTCGCCATATTTTGGGGCGCAGCCAATCCGCGCACGAGGACTTCGTGTATCATGCAAGCATCCTGGGACGGAAAGAAAGCTGAAATTAAAAATTCAATTCCTTTTAATGCCCTTGCTCCGGCACCGATGTCTTTGCCAAACGATATCGCGCTGAATACGGAAGGTGGCGACACTTATTTGTATGTGGTTTTAAATGGGAATAACCAGCTCGTAAAAGTGAGGCTAAGCGACAAGAAAATAATTTGGGAAACCGCGACTGGAATGGCTCCTTTTGGAATCGCATTAACATCCACAAAAGCGTACGTCAGCAATTGGGCTGGTTCGGTGCCGAAAGATGCCGGAATTGATCATGGACGGGAAACAGCAGGTATTCCTTACGCGAATGTTTACATTGATCCTAAAACCGGCGCTACTTCTTCAGGCACCGTCAGTATTATTGATTTGAAAAATGGACAAGTAACGGATGAAGTTGAAGTGGAATTGCATCCGAATGCAATCATCTCCAGTAAAGATCAGAAATATATTTATGTGGCAAATGGAAACAGCGACAATGTTTCGGTGATTAATAGCAGTACAAATAAAGTCGTTGATTCTATTTCTGTTAGCCTCTCCGGATCCGCAAGCCAATTAATTGGAGATTCACCTAACGGGCTTGCTATAAATAATGATGGTAATACTTTGTATGTTTCAAACGGTATGGATAATGCCGTTGCTGTAATAACTCTTGGTGAAAATTCTTCTGCAACCGGCAAAGGAATTTCGGCTGTAAAGGGATTTATTCCAACAGAAGCATATCCTGCCGGACTGGCTTTAAGTGAACGTAAATTGTATGTGGCCAACCTGGAAGGAGAGGGCGCAAGAGTAAAATCAACCGCATACAATAGTCACCTCCAGGAAGCCACAATCTCCATTATTTCTTTGCCTGCTGATAACGTTTTAAATTCATATACAAAAAGGGTAGAAGCGGCTAACCTGGTGTTTCGTACAAAAATTGACAGCCTTTTACCAAGGAAAGAAATTGCTGCAAAACCAGTACCTGGAAGGATTGGTGAACCGTCCGTATTTAAACATGTCGTTTACATCATCAAAGAAAACAGGACTTATGACCAGGTTTTAGGAGATATGAAGGAAGGAAATGGCGACACATCTTTATGTATCTACGGCAGTAATGTTACTCCTAACCAGCATAAACTGGCAAAAGAATATCTGCTTCTGGATAATTATTATGCCTCCGGAAAATCATCAGCGGAAGGCCACTCATGGACCGATGCTGCTATCGTTACGGATTATGTGGAGAAAAATGTAAGAGCGTGGTTTCGCAGTTATCCGCATGTCTTGGCAGATGCACTTGTGTATAATAAAAAAGGATTTATCTGGAACAATGCTTTGGATCATGGAAAGACCGTGAGAATTTATGGAGAAGCGTGTACCCCGGTATTTGCACGCGGTTTGAATTGGACAAAGAATTACCAATCCTACCTTGATGGCAAAAAAATTGAATTTACAAATACCAGCACTATTTCGCGGGTAAGGCCAATCATGTCTGCGGATTATCCTTGTTATGACGGCCATATTTTTCCAGATCAATTGCGGGCAGACGCTTTTATAAAAGAATTGAATGATGTTGAAAAAGAACCCGGCGATCAATTGCCGCAGTTGATGATCCTTGCCTTGCCGCTGGATCATACTTCAGGAATGGCTGCAGGCTTTCCAACACCAAGGGCGATGGTTGCAGATAATGACCTGGCACTCGGCCGAATCATTGAAGCACTTACCAAAAGCCGTTTTTGGGATTCGACAGTAGTATTTATTACAGAAGATGATTCGCAGGATGGATGGGATCATGTTTCTGCCTATCGCACTACCGGGTTTGTGATCAGTCCTTATTCTCATTTGCAAAAAACCGTGCACACCAATTATAATCAAACCTGTATCGTTCGCACGATAGAACAAATCCTTGGCTTGCCTCCAATGAATGTGATGGATGCAACCGCGTTGCCGATGTTCGATTGTTTCTCAGACAAACCAAATACTCAAACCTATTCCTTTGAAAAAAATATCATTCCTTTGAATGAGATGAATAAAAGCGCCGTTTCATTATCCGGTAAAGCAAAGAAGTTTACTATGCTTTCATCCTTGCCGGAATTTGATCATATTGATGGTGGAAATGATGATCTTCTGAACCGCATATTGTGGTTTGCTTCCAAAGGAAATACGCCTTATCCGAAGCATATGACCGTGTCTAAAAAAGAAAGAAAAGATGCAGATGATTAAGTGTTTATGTTTGCCTTTGGCCGCGTGAACGAAGGGTAAGTTTATTCCTTTGTGGGTCTTCGAATAATCAAAAAGTCCTTTTGCCTGAAGCCGCCGCTGAACAAAGCCTATGCATAAGACAACTGCTGTGAAATTAAGAAGCGCAGATGTATTTGCGCTATAATCCGGACTCCGTGTATTTTTTTTTCAAGTAATTGAAATA
>JAHEZB010000404.1 GCA_023251285.1 Chitinophagaceae bacterium
GAACACAAGCCAGGTGAGCTTTCGGGCGGTGAGCAACAAAGGGTGGCCGTGGCAAGAGCGTTGATAAATAATCCTTCGATTGTGATGGCAGATGAACCAACAGGCAACCTTGATTCTGCTAATGCAAAAGAATTGCATAATTTGTTTATCGACCTTCGGACTCGTTTTCAACAAACATTTTTGATCGTTACGCATAATGAAGAACTTGCGCAATTAAGTGACCGGCTTTTACACATGAAAGATGGCAAAATAATTGGTTGAAGAGCTTGAAGAAATACAAAAGCCTCTTTATCCTCTGACCCATAAGTATTATCACACTTTAAAAATATACTGATGATAAAAAAAGCGCTACTCACGGTTTTTCTATTAATTTGTTCGAATACTTTTATGACCCTTGCGTGGTATGGACATTTGAAACTAAAGCAAATGAATAAGTTGGTTGGGGTAAGCCTTTTCTTGGTGATATTAATGAGTTGGGGTGTTGCTTTTTTTGAATACATGTTCCAGGTGCCGGCGAACAGGATTGGTTTTTCTGAAGATGGCGGCCCGTTCTCGTTGTGGCAATTAAAAATAATTCAGGAGGTGATTACGCTTTCTGTTTTTACTATATTTATGTTGTTTTTTTTCAAGGATCAGCCGCTTCGGTGGAATCATTTGGTTGGTTTTGGCTTATTGATCGTCGCAGTGTTTTTCCTTTTTAAAAAATGATACAATTATCGTAATAAATAATTTTGCGAATTAGAAATTGACCTTATTTCTTTATTTACTGCCACAAATAATTTTTATATTAAGAAGCTTTTTTGAAACTGAAATAGTTACCAGGAATTACCGATCATTATATCATTTGCCTTAAATCAATCGATTGCTCTATTTGCCCGATCTATTTTGCCTTTAGGTTTTTTAAATTTTACTTTGCTACTTAAAACATAAAATGATCAAAGAAAAAATATTGGTAATTGGCGCTTGCGGACAGATAGGAGTAGAGCTCACACTTGAACTTCGCAAAATTTATGGCGGTTCGAATGTGGTTGCATCTGACTTGCGGGCAGAAAATGAATTATTAAAGGGTACCGGCCCTTATGTAAGTCTTGATGTGATGAACAAAGAAATGCTTCATGTACAGGTCATTCGGCAAAACATCACCCAGATATATTTACTGGCTGCAATTCTTTCGGCCACGGGCGAAAAAAATCCAAATCTTGCCTGGCATTTGAATACCCAAAGTCTCTTGAATGTGTTGGAAATCGCTAAAGATGAAAATGTACGTAAAGTGTATTGGCCAAGCAGCATCGCGGTTTTCGGACCTACATCTCCTAAAATAAATTGTCCTCAAAAAACAGTGATCGAACCAACGACCGTTTATGGTATCAGCAAATTTGCCGGTGAATTTTGGTGCAATTATTTTAATCATCGTTATGATATTGATGTGCGCAGTTTGCGCTATCCGGGCCTGATCAGTTATAAAAGCGAACCTGGTGGCGGCACGACAGACTATGCTGTAGAAATTTTTCATGATGCCTTGGAAGAAGATCATTTTACCTGTTTTTTAAAAGAAGATACTTATCTGCCAATGATGTACATGCCTGATGCCATTCGCGCTACCATTGAGTTAATGGAATCGCCGGTTGAAAAAATTTCTGTTCGCACATCTTATAATATTCACGGAATGAGTTTTTCTCCTAAAGAAATAGCCGCGGAAATTAAAAAGCATATTCCCGGTTTCACAGTCATCTATGAGCCGGATTACCGCCAGCAAATTGCGGAAAGCTGGCCGCAGAGCATTGATGATTCTGTAGCCAGAAATAATTGGGGTTGGAAACCAAAATACGATCTTGCCACCATGACTACTGATATGATTGAAAATCTCAAAAGCGAAATGTCTGCACGGGAGTCCTAAAAATGTCACAGTATTGTTTTGTTTAAAATAATTGTTGATATTTGCACCTCATTTTTTTAAAACAAACAAAACAAAACACCCACAATGAGAAACTTTCTATTGGCAATTGCCGCTATTACCTTTTCAGCGGCTTCCACACAAGCACAAACAACTTCTTTTGGTTTAAAGGGCGGTATGACGGCCTCAAATATGAAGATGTCGAGCAGCGGAATTTCTATTTCTTTAACAACAAAAATCGGCTTTTATGCCGGCGCCTTTGCAGAAGTTGGCGTTTCAGAAAAGTTTGCAATTCAACCAGAATTATTTTATTCATCTATGGGAGCTAAGATGAAAGCCAGCGACAGTGGAATGACTGCTTCTGCTTCAGAAAATCTCGGATATATCAATCTGCCCATTTTGGCTAAATATAAATCCGATGGCTTTTCAATTTTCGCAGGACCACAGCTAAGCTATTTACTTTCAGCAAAATCAAAAAGTTCCCAGAGCAGCGAAACTGTCAATGATAAAGACGAATATAAACCGATTGAAGTTTCAGGTGTATTAGGAGCAGGTTATACTTTATCTAATGGATTTGGTATCGACGCCCGTTACCAGCTCGGTTTGACAAATCTGATCAAGGACAATCAGGGAACTGATGCAACCGCCAAAAACAGCGCTTTCATGGTTGGCGTTCATTACTTTTTCAACAGGTAATTTAAGCGTTAAAGTTTTATTATAAAAAAGGTGTTTCAATTTTTTGGAACACTTTTTTTATCCCTCATTGTTTGGGATAAAAAATTTTTTTTGAAAATACTGATAAAGATTTATGGTGTAAATCAAAATATTACAGATATTTGCTTTTTAAATGTACCCCATTTAAACCAAAATTGTAAAACAAAAAAACAAAAAAAATGAAAAAGTTACTTTTAGTATTCGCGATTGTTGCATTTACAACAATTGGCGCACAGGCGCAGGATGCTACAAAAAGCACCAACCTAAGCATTGGGGTGAATGTCGGCTTACCTACATCCTCTCCATCTATTTATTCACTTGCATATGGAGCTGATCTACAGGCAGATTTTGCCGTAGCGCCTACAACGAAAATCACAGGAAGTGTAGGATATGAAAATTATTCAGTAAAATCTAAGTATGGCGGCGGAAGCAATTATTTTGTTCCCTTGTTAGCAGGAGCTAAATTCTTTTTTGGACAGGAAAACAAGGTGTATGGACATGCCCAATTGGGTTATGGATTTGCAAAAGGCGGAAGTGGTGCTTTTGCTTATGCCCCGAGCCTCGGCTATTATTTCAGTCCAAACTTTGACGGTTCAATAAAGTACCTGGCTTTTAGCAAAAACTCAAGTACTTTAGGCTCTTTAAATTTACGCCTGGCGTATAATTTCTAATTTTAAATTTTTTTTTAAATTTAAAAGCCTTCATTCTTTGAGGGCTTTTTTATTGAATGTATTGAAAAATTTCGTCCTGCTATTTCCCCTTTAACCGGCTATGCGATAAGCGAAAAACTGTGTTACCGCCGAAGGAATAAGTTGGAACATATAAATGAGATTTGGAAAGATAAAGCACTTCCTTTTTAGTTGATATTTTTTTGAAAAAGTTATTCCTCGTTTTTTATTAGTCAAAGGATGTGTGTAATTATTACACATTAAAATTGGAAAAACAATAACTTTCTTACTTTTTCCGTTTATATTGCGCCCTCAATTAAAATACTTTTGGTTATTATGAGTTTTAAAAATTATGTG
>JAHEZB010000405.1 GCA_023251285.1 Chitinophagaceae bacterium
ATTTTCCCGTTTTTAATCGTCCCGATTCCGAGATACATGTCCTTTAATTCTGTATCACACAATTCACGCATTTTCTTAAAATTTTGCAAGGCGGCTTCACCCCGGTTGGTATATTCAACCGTTCTGATTCCTGCACGGTATAATGCTTGTAAAACCTGCAAACTAACCTCGGTATCTTTATAAAAATAGAGTGGTAAAATTCCCTGCTCAGGAATGAGTTTTAATAAAGTGGCTTTCTTATCCATGAATAGATTTTTACTTCTGAACAATGTTATTGGAATAAAATTATAAATCCATATTTTTTTATGCAATCGTTACCATTAACTTACCAATTTCTGAAAGATATTCCTTTAAGTCTATAAAAACGGCTAACAAAAAGTTTTCAAAGCTTTACGCAAACGTTACCGCACTTTTTCTTGTCATATTAATAAATAAGAAAGAGATTTGACTGAAAATACTTTTTTAAATTTTCAATTATCAATCCACTAAATTATTAAAAAGATCATGGCAAAAAAAGTTGTTACTCTTGGAGAAATTATGCTTCGTTTATCCACTCCTGATTACAGAAGATTTGTACAGGCCGATAGTTTTGATGTTACTTATGGCGGCGGCGAAGCCAATGTGGCTGCGGCACTTACGAATTATGGATTGAACGGAGTGTTTGTTTCAAAAGTGCCTGACAACGCCATTGGGCAATCCGCTATTAATCATTTGCGTCGCTATGGAGTGGATACACAATTTGTTGCCCGTGGAGGAAAAAGATTGGGAATTTACTTTTTAGAAACCGGCGCTTCCATGCGTGCATCACAGGTTATTTATGATCGTGCAGATGCAGCAATTTCGGAAGCAGAAATTTCCGATTTTGATTTTGATAAAATATTTGAAGGCGCTTCATGGTTTCATACAACCGGCATTACACCTGCTTTGAGCGATAAAGCCGCAGCACTTACAGAAGCTGCCTTAAAAGCTGCGAAAGCAAAAGGCGTAACCACCAGCATTGATTTGAATTACCGTAAAAAATTATGGAGCAAAGAAAAAGCGAAAGAAGTAATGACCAATCTTTGTCAGTATGTAGATGTTTGCATCGGCAATGAAGAAGATGCTGAAACTACTTTGGGATTTAAAAGTAAAGGAACAGATGTAACAAAAGGCGAATTAAATCTCGATGGATATAAAGATGTTTTTCAGCAGATGAAAGAAAAATTTGGCTTTAAATATATTGCTTCGACCCTTCGCGAAAGCCACAGCGCATCTGATAATGGATGGAGTGCATTAGTATATGATGGTAACGAATTTTATCATTCGAGACAATATGACGTTCGCATTGTTGATCGTGTAGGAAGCGGAGATTCCTTTGCCAGCGGATTTATTTATGCATTGGTATCCGGAATGAATTTAAAAGATGCAGCAGAATTTGGCGTAGCTGCTTCGGCCCTCAAACACACCATTCCCGGCGATTTGAATCATGCCACGTTGAGTGAAGTACAGGGTTTGATGAAAGGTGATGCGAGTGGAAGGGTACAGAGATAGGGATAGAAGGCTCCGGTTGTAAACTTTAATGCGGTTGGCAGAATGTGATCTGAAATTACAAAAGGCTACTATTTATTTGTTTGTTGAATGAAGCTAACCGCAATGGTATAATTGTAGTTGTTATCACCGGAGATTGTCCTCGTTTCTTGAGAAAAAATGAATATGGATTTTTCTATTCTGTCCTTAAAATAAAGTTATCTCTCATTCACATCCTTCCATCCCCCGCCCTTTTCACTTTCGATTCCGTTTTCTTTTAAAAGTTCAAACGCTTTAATGTGCCGCGTTCCGCCGCCGCATACTACCACTATCGCTGATTTAAACTTTTTGATTTCATCCAGCCTTTCCGGCATCTCCTGTAAAGGAATATTGATACTTCCCTCTGCATGTCCTTTTGCAAATTCATCGGGCCTTCTTACATCAATGATCGTTTTTTTTGACCTGGCTTTTTTCATGCTCAAAATGTTTGCTTTAAAAAAAAATAAAATTAACGCTTTAAAAGCGGAGGAAAGATTTTCTTCATTTCGTTAAAAATTTTACTTACAAAAAGAACGTTATATAAATTATCAATCAAATACAATATCTTTGCGCCATTATTCTCCTACTTAGCAGACTGGATCCTCTTTTAGCAAAGCTCATCAAGTCATAGGTTGTTGAGCATACTAACAAAACAAACTTTCAGAAAAAAAAAATTCAGGGAAGTTATCATTTACATTAAAACAATAAAATTGTTATTTAAAGAATTACATTTAATAGCGCCCATCTTGAAGGCGCTCGAAACCGAAGGTTATACCCAACCTACGCCAATTCAGGAACAAGCTATTCCGCATATTTTACGTGGAAAAGATCTGTTGGGATGCGCACAAACAGGCACCGGAAAAACCGCTGCATTTGCCATTCCAATTCTTCAAAACCTGTTGTTACAACAAAAAGAAGGTGCTAATAATTATGGGATCAAAGCACTAATCCTTACTCCAACACGCGAACTCGCCATCCAGATTGATGAGAGCTTTGAAGCGTATGGAAAACATACCGGTTTAAAACATACCGTTGTTTTTGGTGGTGTTTCCCAGTTTCATCAAACACAGGAATTGCGCCGCGGCTGTGACATTCTGATCGCAACACCCGGAAGGTTATTGGATCTGATAGCACAAAAATTTATTAATTTAAAAAGCATCAAAACGTTTGTTCTTGATGAAGCTGATCGCATGCTGGACATGGGTTTCATTCATGATGTACGAAAAGTGATCGCGCTTCTTCCTGAAAAAAGACAGACGTTATTTTTCTCTGCAACGATGCCGCCAGAAATCACCAGGCTTTCTGCTTCTATCTTAACAAACCCGGTAAGAGTCGAAGTTGCCGCCGTTTCTTCAACTGCGGAAAGCGTAGATCAGACAGTTTACCTGGTTGAAAAAAATGATAAACGCCAGTTGCTAATTCATCTTTTGAAAAAAGGAACAATAGGCAACGCGCTGGTTTTTACGCGCACAAAATATGGTGCTGATAAAATTGCCAAAGAACTTTTCAGGGCAAATATAAAAGCCGATGCGATTCATGGCAACAAAACACAAGCCGCGCGGCAAAAGGCCTTGAATAATTTTAAAGAAGGGAAAATCCGTGTGTTGGTAGCAACTGATATTGCTGCGCGTGGAATTGACGTGGACGAACTGACCCACGTAATCAACTTTGAATTACCGAATATTCCTGAAACTTATGTGCACAGAATTGGCCGTACCGGTCGTGCAGGAAATTCAGGCTCGGCGCTTTCATTTTGTGATATGGAAGAAAGGGCTTTTCTCCGTGACATTCATAAGTTGATTAATAAAACCATTCCTGTTGTGGAAGATCATCCTTATGCAAGCAGCATGCAATTTGTACAAACACCGGTTGTGGCCAATAACCTGATGAATCGCAAACCGGCGTCACACAGTGGTTTCAGAAGACAAAGAAGCTGGAGCCAGGGACGATAATTCGTTTGCCAGATGCCTGATTTGCTGATCTCGGATTTTCAGCAAAGCAACAATTAAGTTTAATTTATATTTTGCTTTTATTAAAGAATTACCGGATCGATTGATCCGGTTTTTTTATTTAAACACATTAAAAA
>JAHEZB010000406.1 GCA_023251285.1 Chitinophagaceae bacterium
GAGGAAGAGTTTTAAAGTGATGTTCATCTATCTGTTTTATCGTGTCCTTCTAACTTCACCATTTTGTTGTATATGCCGAGAAGAAGGAAAGGAGCAGCCCATTGACCCACAAAAAGACTGCGATGCTTGGCATTTGTGCATTGTAATACTGCTGATACAGCCATAGAACCTAAAGCTGCCCACAAAAAGACGTCGGACGGTAGTTTTGCTGTTTGATTTTCAATTTGTTTTGTAACTTCTCCTTCCTGGTGTTGGGTGTTGCGTTGAGGGTTCATAATTTTTGTTTTTAAGTGAAATAATATTTGAATGAAATCAATTCTTTTGCCAAAGACAGATTCTTTAACCGTTATGTGAGTTTATCTTTTTGACGGGATAACTTTTTTCAAGTGCGAAATAGTTTAACTTAGTGCGTATAATTTTAAACATCCATTTTATTTTTTTCATCATAAGGATGTGCAACTTTACGACGAGTAGTGATTAAGTAATAAAATACTCAAAAAGATTTTTTTTGAGTATTAAAATTCTCATTATTACAAATATGTCTTTACGTTCTGCAACAATTCCAAACCAAATGCTGCTTCATATTAAATATCTAAACGCTGATGTTTCCTTCAATCCCATCATCCATGGTTTTGCCTGAAACAACTGAAGCGGCAATTTTCAGAAGTGATATCATTTTACCATGCACCGTATCCCAATAATAGACTTCATCCGGTATAATTTCAATTACGCTTATGTTTGGATCGTCTTTACCTTCCTGAAACCATGCCTTTGCAAACGTATTCCAAAGTTCATCGATCTTTTCCTTATCTTTTGTTATTCGTGCCTTCCCGCTAATACTTAAAAAATGACTATTACCCCCTTTGGCATAAATAAGCTGAACCCGGTCATCTGTCTTAATCTCATCGTTTTTGTTACTATTTCGGGAACTCATGAACCACAGGTTTCCTTCGTCGTCCACGTCAAGCGTTGCCATGGGCCGTGTTTTAAAAGGTAAGTTTTCTACTTCTGTACAAAACATGCAGGTAGTGATGTCCTTTACCAGTTCCTTTATTTTTTTTATCCCTTCTTCGTTATGAAGATTTTTTGTTTGTCCCATATTTTTTTGAAACGTAAGGATAATATTATGCCAGTATTTTTGGCCGTGTTTGCATCTGCACGTCCTTTTAATGTTTTTTTTGTAATGCAGACGTGTTTAAATATCTTTGAAAATATTTAAACAAATGGATTCTTTTTCAATTTCTGAATTAGCGCGGTTTTCCGGCGTAAAAGCCCACACGATCAGAATGTGGGAACAACGATATAATGCATTGAAACCGCACCGTACTGAAGGAAATACACGTTACTATGACAGCTCACAGTTGCGCCGTTTGCTGAATATTGTCAGTTTAGCTGATCTTAACTATAAAGTATCAGAACTGTGTGGAATGCCCGATAAAGCATTATTTGGATTGATCGAAGAATTAAATGCAGAGAGCGGGAATAAAACCTATGAATATTTTATAGCCCACCTGGTCAGTGCGGGAATGAGTTATGATGAAACCGGATTTGAAAAAATATATTCTCATTGTATTCTTCGCTATGGAATGAAAGATACATACCTGGGGGTAATATACCCGATGCTGGTTCGTATTGGTTTGATGTGGTCGGCTGATGTAATACCAGCCGCCCATGAACATTTTATCAGCAATTTGCTGAGGCAAAAAGTTTTCACTGCCATTGATTCTATTTCATTAGCGGCACCGGAGTCGGATTCCTGGCTACTGTTTTTGCCTGAAAATGAATTTCATGAAATTGGGTTACTTTTTGCCAATTATCTTATCAGGTCTTATGGTAAAAAAGTAATTTACCTTGGCAGTAATGTTCCCTTTGAATCTTTAAAAACGGTGGTTCATTCTAGCGGTTCGAAAAACCTGCTGTTGTTTTTTGTGCATTCGGATTTTCCTGAAGATGCGAAACATTATCTTTTGAAGATAACAAACCAGTTTAAAGGCAGGAATATTTTTGTTGCAACTGACCAGCAGTTTTCAGAAAAGATCGGAAAGTTGAAAAAAATTCACTTTTTGAATTCCCCGGAGGATCTAATCGCTCAATTGTCTTCCTTAAATATTTCAGTAGTTAATTAAAATATTTCATGGCTAAAATTGCTATTATAGGTGCAGGATTTTCCGGGTTAAGTGCCACGGCTTATTTAACAGCCGCCGGTCATGAAGTACATGTGTTTGAAAAAAATTATACGGCAGGCGGAAGGGCCCGACAATTGAAAACCGGGAATGGTTACATATTCGATATGGGACCAAGCTGGTATTGGATGCCGGAAATATTTGAGCAATTTTTCAATGACCTCGGATATCGCGTTTCTGATTTTTATGAATTAAAATTATTGTCACCTTCATTCAATATGGTCTTTGACGATTCAGTAATCTCTATTTCTGCTCAATATTCAAAGATTCGGGAAATGTTTGAATCCATTGAAATTGGAAGCGCGGCAAGGCTGGATGAATTTATGGAAGAGGCGCAATTCAAATATGAGACAGGCATGAAAAACCTGTCCAAAATGCCTGGAATTTCTCTTTTTGAGTTCTTGCACAAAGACCTTTTGAAAGGCTCACTGCGGTTGCAAATTTTCTCTTCCTTTAGTAAACATGTGCGAAAATATTTTTCACATCCGAAGTTGATTGCGCTGATGGAATTCCCGGTTTTATTTTTGGGAGCCATGCCGCAAGAAACGCCTGCATTATACAGTTTGATGAATTATGCCTGTTTAAAATTAGGAACGTGGTATCCTTCCGGTGGTCTTGGCAAAGTAACAGAAGCAATGATGAAAGTAGCTGAAGCAGGCGGTGCAAATTTTCATTTTAATTCGCCTGTCGAAAAAATTCAGGTTCTAAATAATAAGGCTACTTCTATTATTGTTAACCGTCAGGAAATTCATTTCGATGCTATTGTTGCCTCTGCTGACTATCACCACGTTGAGGAAAAATTGTTGGAGCCGGCATACCGCAATTACAAAGAAAGATACTGGGATAGAAAAACACTTGCGCCCTCAGCACTCATTTATTATTTGGGCATCAGTAAAAAAATTAAATTGCTGGAGCATCATACGTTATTTTTTGATGAAGATTTGTTACAACACTCTAAAGAGATATACAAAAATCCGGAATGGCCCAAAAAGCCGCTGTTTTATGTCTGTTGTCCGTCAAAAACTGATGATACTGTTGCACCGGCGAATCATGAAAATCTTTTTCTTTTGATGCCAATAGCTCCCGGACTGGAAGACAATAGTTCAACACGCGAAAAGTATTTTAAAATAATGATCGAACGTTTACAGAAATATACCGGTGATGACATAATTAGCCATATTGGTTTTAAGAAGAGTTATTGCGTCAATGATTTCGTCGCTGATTACAATTCTTATAAAGGCAATGCTTATGGCCTTGCAAATACTTTAATGCAGACTGCGATTCTGAAGCCGAAAATCAGGAATAAAAAAATAAAAAATCTTTTTTATGCAGGCCAGTTAACCGTTCCGGGACCTGGCGTGCCTCCGTCTCTAATCTCCGGAAAGATTGCTGCTGAACAATTATTGAAATATTTAAAAAGCAAAAAGTATGAAACAGTTATTTGATGA
>JAHEZB010000407.1:0-2598 GCA_023251285.1 Chitinophagaceae bacterium
GCAGTATTTATGTCGGGACCGAGATTTTCAGGAATGCCCCAGTTCCCATTATCGCTTCTGTGGCTCACCCAAATATCCTTTCCTCCATAGCCACCCGGGCGGCTACTGCTAAAGTATAAGTCTCTTTTATCCGGAGAAAGAGAAGGAGTCGATTCCCAAAATTCGGAATTCACATTCCAGCCAAGGTTTTGTGGTTCGCTCCACCCGTTTTTTGTCAGGTAGGAAATATACAGATCGCAGCTTCCCATTCCACGCGGGAAATTGCAACCGGTAAAGACCAGCCATTGCCCATCCTGCGAGATATTTTGGGCGCCGACGTTGTTATCAGGTGAGTTTATTTTTCCCTGAAGCGGAAATGCTTTGCGCCAAACGCCGTTTTCCTTATCACTTTCATAAAAACTTTCTTTGTTATTCATCCTCCGTGTAAACACTAATTTCTTACCATCAATAGTTAAAGAAGGAAAATATTCAAGGTCAACGGTATTGATGCTGTCGCCCATATTTTCAGGAGCAAAAACATAATTTTTATCCGGATGATTTTTTGCATAATCAATTGCAAACTGGTAAGTTTTTTTTCTGAATTCACCTGATTTGATGCTTCTTTCATTCAGTTTTGGATTGGATAAAAAAGCATTCACAGCATGTAAGGCATCATTAAAACGCCCACAGCCGGCCAGCGAAATAGAGTAGGGAAGCAGAAAATCTTTTGCATAGACTGAGTCAAGAGAAAACGCTTTTTCAAAATAAGAAACAGAAGAAGTGTAATTTTTCAGATCTGCATCAATACCGGCAAGAGAGAGATATGCATCCACATATTTTGGTTCAATTTTCAAAGCCTCATTGATCATTTTTACAGAAGAAGCATAATCACCATTGCGGGCTTTATTGATGGCAAGCGTATAAATTGTAATTGCTTTATGATTTACTTTTTCAGGATCATACCATTGCGATTTGGACGATAAGTAAAATAAAGCAAATAAAACAAGAAGTATGATTTTTTGCATTGGAGCGGCTTTTCTTTTATGGGAAAAACGAATTTCGTATGAATTTATTTAATAGAACTGTTAAGTTGTGTTATTGTTTTTACAATCAGGTAAAATGAGAATACCCGTTATTTCTTTGTTTACCGTCGTGCTGGCATTCAAAAGAAGTTGTTTTTAAAAATTAGCTCAATAATTATCAGATAATTCTAATTTTGAATTATTCTCGGGGATAAGTTCCACAAATCCTCATTATTCGTTCGCAAAATATATTTAAAAGATGATCCAAATTAACAAAAACGATATCGCCAACCGCTTCATGCGTTATGTACAAATTGATACGCAAAGTGATCCCCAAAGCGGCAACCACCCATCTACTGAAAAGCAAAAAGATCTAAGCAAAATTCTCGTTGATGAATTAAAACAAATGGGAATCACAAATGCGGAAATGGACGAGTATGGTTATGTATATGCTACCATTCCATCAAATACGGAAAAACATGTGCCGGTTATTTGTTTTTGCAGTCATGTAGATACAGCGCCGGATTGCAGTGGAACAAACGTAAAACCAATATTGCATAAAAATTATGATGGAGAGGACATTGTGTTGCCGGATGATAAAAGCCAGGTTTTGTCAGCCATTGTTTATCCATACTTAAAAACACAGATTAACGGCGATATCATCACGGCCAGTGGAAATACATTGCTTGGCGCTGATGATAAAAGTGGCGTTGCCGCCATTATGCAGGCGGCTGAATATCTAATGGCACATCCAGAAATTAAACGTGGGAAAATAAAAATCCTTTTTACGCCTGATGAGGAAATAGGCGAGGGTACAGCAAGAATAGATATGGAAAAATTAGGTGCTCAATTTGGCTACACATTAGATGGTGGCGAAGCAGGTAGTCTGGAAGATGAAACATTCAGTGCTGATGGAGCGACCATGATCATCAATGGCGTTATTTCTCATCCGGGTTACGCAAAAAATAAATTAGTAAATGCATTGAAAGTAGGCGCGGAAATTTTACACACATTGCCCACCAACGAATGGGCGCCGGAAGCGACAGAGAAAAAAGAAGGCTTTGTTCATCCCGTTCGCTTTGAAGGAATTGCAGAAAGAGCAACTATTGAATTTATTTTAAGAGATTTTGATGATGAAAAATTAAAAAATTACGGAGAAAGATTGAAAAAGATAGCTGAAGAGGTTGTTAACCATTACAAAGGCGCTTCTGTGGATGTTTTTTTTCATGAACAATATAGGAACATGAAAAAGATACTCGATAAAAATCCGGAGGTGGTGCAATATGCAGCAGAAGCGATAACGCGGGCAGGACTTGAAGTAACAACTGAAAGTATTCGTGGTGGTACGGATGGAAGCAGGCTTAGTTACATGGGTTTGCCTTGTCCGAATCTTTTTACCGGCATGCAGGGAATTCATTCAAAACTAGAATGGATCGGCGTAAATGATATGGCAAAAGCAGCAGAAACAATTGTGCATTTATGTATGATCTGGGAAGAAAAATCATAGATAACCTGAGTTAAAACAGAAAACGAATCCGTATAAAATTTATTAAAAAGCTATTTAAAAAATGGCTCTTAACATTTACGTTAAAGTTTT
>JAHEZB010000407.1:2608-3629 GCA_023251285.1 Chitinophagaceae bacterium
CACTATACATTTATCAAATTACTTTCTACATTTGTTCCTAAACCAATATAAATGGATTTATTCTTTCTGCAGATCGATTCAAGCGCTGTTACCCACACTGCTGCGAAAACACAAAATTTATGGGAAACGCTCGTAAGTGGTGGTATCATCATGGTGCCGCTTGGAATCTTATTTGTCCTTGCGCTTTATTTCTTTTTTGAAAGGCTGATCGCTATCAAAAAAGCTTCAAAAATCGATGATAATTTCATGCGTATTATCCGCGATCACATTGTGAGCGGCAACGTTGCGGCTGCCAGAAGTTTTTCTAAAAACAATGATAATCCAATTGCCCGAATTATTGATAAAGGAATTCAGAGAATTGGAAAACCAATTGATGCAATTGAAAAAAGTATGGATAATGTCGGCGCACTGGAATTGTATAAACTGGAAAAAAATCTTTCGATCATTTCTATTGTAGCCCGTATTGCGCCTTTGTTTGGATTCCTTGGAACGATCATTGGTATGCTGGCCCTTTTCAAAGGAATCGCCGCCAGTACAGAATACACGCCCAACACAATTGCAGATGGTATTTATATTAAAATGATCACCTCGGCTACCGGTTTGATCATTGGTATTTTAGCCTATATTGGACACAGTTACCTGGCAGCGCAGATAAACAGGATTGAAAATAAAATGGAAATCGCGAGCGCCGAATTTGTTGATATTTTGCAGGAACCTACCAGATAAAATTAAGATTTAAGAAATGAGCATCAGAAAAAGATTTAAAAGCGATGATACTGAACTGGACACCGGCCCGTTGAATGATATTCTTTTCATTCTGATGTTTTTCTTTTTGATCATTTCGACGATGGCCAATCCAAACGTCATTAAGATGAACAACCCACGTGCAAGCAGCGAAGCAAAAGCGAAGCAAAGCGTGATCGTGAGTATCAATAAAGAAAAAGAACTTTTCATCGGGCAGCAAAGAATTCAGTTTGATTCATTAGAATCAATTTTAAGATCGAGATTGCCAATTGGAGAT
>JAHEZB010000408.1 GCA_023251285.1 Chitinophagaceae bacterium
CTTCCGGTAGAAAGCAGCGCAGATGACGCCTAATATGGTAATAGAAGAATTCGATGCATTTCCCAGTCCCAGGGAACCAATGGTATTTTTCAATGAAGACGAAAACATTGAAGGATTGAGTATTACAATAGAATTAAAGATCACAAAAAAGATAAAAAAGGCAATCAGTAACAGCAACTTTTCTTCAGCAAAAAGGGTGATCGTAGCGCAGGCAAAATATGCCCAACCGATCAATCCCAATATGCCCCACCAATGAGGCTGCATCCAAATGATTCCCTGAGGTGAATTACCTTTATAAACCGCGGCCATTACAACAAGAATCACCATTCCTGATATTTGCAACCAGCGCCACTTTTTGCTTTTTTCTTTTGGATAATCCATCCAGATGAGGAAAAAAGAAACCGTTACTAAAATCACCCAAACTGCGCGCGGCAACAAAGATCGGTTGCTGTAATTTTCCATATTCATCTGGAAAAAACCCATCACAATCAGGGCTATCGAACGAAGAATAATATGTTGAAAAATTTGCAGTTTTGATTCACCACGGGCTTGACGGCTTTGCTGGCTGTAAGGAATAGACAATCCGACAATAAATAAAAATGCAGGAAAAATTATATCAGCAAAACCCATGGCATCCGTCGTTCCAGGCGCGTGTTCCAGCCATTCAGGAATGCTTTTATCTGTCCACAGATCATTTACAAACACCATGAAATACATGGTAAGTGCACGGATAACATCAATGGAAACAAGCCTCTGTTTAATCATGATGCTTATTTATTCACATTCATTGCAGAAAAAACTTTTCTGAAACAATCTGCCTGGCCGCGGTTGTAAGGACTATTCGTAGAATCCGGTGCATAAAATTCTTTCAGAAACAGATCATTGCGGCTCCAGATGGTTTGGAGAATACCCTGGAAACGTTCTTTCATTTCCGGAGTAGAACTTTCGCGGAATCTATGCATATCATTCACCTGCTGCGCTCCTGTTTTTCCATCTCTCCACGGACAAGTCATTACCTTAAAACCTTTCATTGCAAAATAAACTGCTGTCTGATCAGGCCTTTCATAATGCCAGTCACAAATAACCACATCTTTTGGAATCATATCAACGGCCCTGTAAGTGTTGTTCTTGCTGGCTTCCCACTCTCCCAGCCCGGTTGTTTTTCCATCGAGAAGACGATCGCCCCAAATCCACAATTTTCTTCCTTTTTCAGCAAGATGATTGTCGATTCTACTCACTTCATCAGCAAATATTTGTGCAGGATCATGTCCGCCGCATCGTGGGCATTTAGGCATCGCGATATAAAACACTTCATCCATTCCGGCATGAAATGCATTGGATTCAAATACATCACACATCTCATCGATGACCGGAAAAATCACATCATGAATGCCCGGATAAAGAGGACAATAACTTTTGCAATACAGGTAATCCGGGTTCGGCCATTCATATTTTACAGGCATCAGTACGGACGGAGTTTCATCAAACTGAGGATACACAGCTAATAGTTTTCCTATCCGGTTTCTTTCTGACTGATGCCCCAACAAATTGATCTGGGGAATGATTTGAATGCCGTTTTCTTTACAAGCTTTCACTATTTTTTTTACTTCCTTTTTGGATAACGCAAAACTGTCAATCAATTCCGGATGACTTTTGAATTGGTAATGATAATCCACCCGGAGAATCAACGTATTTACATGCCTTGGTCCCAGTTCTTTGTTGATGAATGTAACAAACGAATCAACACCTGTCGGCCTTGGTGCACCAATTGCAAATCCGCGCACAGGCAGCGTATCAGCGATAGTTTGCAATGATTGGAAGGGTGCGCTTTTTGCTTCATTAAAAGAAAGAAGTACAGAAGCAGTCAGTAAGGTTACCATCAATTTTTTCATAACAGTCTTGTTTTTATTTTAAAAAATTATTTCCAGATTTCTTCAATCGCTTTTTCACCTGCATTCCCGGAAGGAGGTAAATGATACATTCCCTCAACCGTGCGCAACACACTGTAATGGTTGATAGCGTTACTGTATATTTCACGCCTGACCATTGGCCCTACAAAAATGGTAGCAATATGATTGTGAATCATGCTGCCTTTTTGATCTTCATCGAAAGTCACGATGAGAAGACTGTTATTTTTTTTAGCCCATTTCACATAAGCCAAAAGATGATCTTTCAACCATTGATCGCCACGTTTGATCGCTGCCGTGTCACCGTCTAAATCTATATTATGCATATCATTTCCTTCATTCGGAATGACAAAGGATACAGTTGGCAACTTACTAAAATCATTTGGGAAATCAGTCATTGGCTGATTGGTAGAATCAGGCAACCCATTTTCTTTATCACCCTGCCAATCTGCCCATGGATTATGTTTCCTGGCATAATTATAACCTTCTTTTTCCTGGTAACTGCATTCTAAAAACCCCACATGGGGCAATGTTTCCGAATATCCCTTGAAAGTGTATCCCGCTTTGAGGAGCGCTGCGCCAAGGTTTGGAGTTGTATAAGGACCTTTTCCCATAAGGCATTCGTCAGCATCTACGTCCTGCGTGCTTCCCGAGAAAAGCGCCAGGTAATTTGGCTGACTCGGATGGGTAATTGCTTCGGAATTGGTAAAAAGTGTTCCTTCTTTGGCAAGTTCGTTTATATAAGGGGCATTTTCTGAACCGATTATTTGATCATATCCATGATTTTCTTCCACTACCACAACGATGTGCAAAGGCTTCGGCAGTTTTATGTTCGATTTGCACGAAATACAATACAAGCCTGCAGCAAACAAAGAAATAATCAGGGAACTGGTTTTGTGCATGATTGGATTTGTCGAATTATTTTTAAAAATGGTCAGGCTGCTGATCATAATAAAGTGCAGCGGCGCCCAGCACTCCTCCATTTTCCAGTTCCGAAATTTCTAAATGAAAATGCTCAAGTGTATTTGAATAAATGTACGTATGAATGCGTTCCCACATTGTTTTTTGAAAGAAAGAATATGACTTGCTGATAGAACCGCCAAGGATTATCAATTCAGGGCAATAAGTGTAAAGAATCATCTTAATCGCATTTCCAATATGGGTTCCCAATTCTTCCAAAATCATGATTGATAACGGATCGCCCGATTGTGCTTTTTGAAAAACAACTTCCCCATTGGTATGATAACAATTTTCGAAGAACTGGCCGCTCGCATAATACTCATAATATTTGTCAAGGTAATCTACACATCCAAATTCGCCGGCGCCGGTATTCAAACCGGGATATAATTTATCATTAATAATAATGCCGGCACCTAAACCGGTACCGATCGTTAATCCAATTAAAGAATGTGCTTGTTGTCCTTTTCCAAAATATTTTTCTCCAAGGGCAAAACAATTGGCATCGTTGTTTATTAAAACCGGAAGGCGATATCTTTCCTCCATCAGTTTTTTTAATTCAACCACTTTCCAGGAAGGAATATTTTGCACATCATAAACTATTCCCTTTTCTACATCAACGACGCTTGGAACACCAATACCGATCGCTTTAATATTTCCATCAATGAAAGGATCGACTAATTGAAAGATTACGCGCAACACCTCATCTACAGCGCCATCTGAGGGAATGCGCACTGATCCAATATTTTCTAACCGCCCTTCT
>JAHEZB010000409.1 GCA_023251285.1 Chitinophagaceae bacterium
TTTTCTCGAAATAACTTTATGCACCTGGCCACCAATAATTACATATTCGCCTTTTTCAAACTTTGGCGCCGGTGTACCGTTTTTGTTACTTTTTATTACGTTATCAGGGGGTGGTGAACCGCTTTTGCCCTTTTTTGGTACACTTGTATTGTTTTTCTGTACAGTTTTTGCAGATTTCTTATAATCATACCTTTTTTTACTGGTGTTCCAAACTCTTAAACCTATATCGGTTAGGAACGCGCCTATTCCCTGATCCTGATCACCATCACCTGAAGTGGTAAAAGTAACCAAGTATGGTATGCTGTACGCTTTATCACCGGTGTTTTTTTCTACGGATAAAACTTTTACCTGCCCAAAACTTTCATGCTGATAGGTTTTGCCAACTTTAACCAGGGCGCGCATTTTTTTTACTTCCGCAGGCGGCGTTGTGTTTTTACTTTCGTTAATGGCTTTTTTAACCGTTGCTGATTGTTTGAATGGACGCGGTGCCTTTTTGGATAAATATTCGTTGAGCGCGGCAATATGTTTGTCAATAGCGGTTTTTATTGTGTTGTCCTCCTTATAAAGATCAATGTGCTTAAATCCATCGCTTTCTCCGGTAATAAAAACATGGCCCTGCTTTAACTTGTCGGGCCATTTGGCCGGATTAAAGCTTTGGTCGAAGTAGTTAGTAAGTGTTATCATTTGCTAAATTTTTTATGGTTTGATTTTTAATTTGTATTTTTGTATTAACGAAAAGCCCGTTGCTGATTGGGACAGGATAACGCTCGCGTTATCTTTTTGCCCGTAATCCCGCAACGGACTTTTTAATTTCAGCATATTCCAAAGCATATTGAAACTTTTTATTGTTGGTTTCCAACACCGGAATAATTAAATAGTAAGTCTTATTGTCCACATTTATTTTGCACATGAAATTCCAAAACAACCGGCCACCCATTTTTAAATGGATCGCTTTCAGCCTAACCGAATGGTTCATAAAAACTCCAAATTTTAAAAGCTCAGGCAAATAATGAATTGCAGTTGCTAATATGTGATCCAGTTGTATAACTTGCTGGCTGGCATTTTTTCTACCAAAAATAGTTTTACTCATGCCGGGGGTTTTGAATTCGATCTTAATTTTGGTTTCAAGGTTTACTACACTTTCACCGATAAGATTTTCTTTAAAGAATTTTTTTAACGCGGCGCTCGATACCCGATTTTTATAAAGGGATCTAACTTTTAAAACTTCTGTTTGGATATAACCCTCCAGCGATTCGTTACTAAGCAATAAGGCTAATCGCTTTGCTGCCTGGATCGCTTTTTTCTTTGGATCAACGGTTTCGTTTATCTCAATACCAAAGGCCATTTTAATAGCTTCCTTTTTACTTAATGGTGGGCGCTCATCCTCAAACATATCTCCGGGCTTTGTTGTGGCAAACGAAGCATAGTTTTTAAACTGGTCCACAATTTGTTTTTGGGAAGGGCTATCGCTAAAAATACTGATCAGTTTAATTTCAAGATCGTTGTATTTATTGGCAGCTGTGTTATCAAAAATATCTACCTGACTTTTCCACTCGTTAATGGAACCGTTTGGTTTAAAGATCAGGTAATCCCGGAGGCCCATCACCGCTTTTGAAACTTCAAGATTTATGTTTTGTTCGCCTCTGCATTTTAAAATATACAAAGCGCTTTTTTCGATGGCCTTTTGAAGTGGTACCGGCAATTGGAGAAATACATCAGCGGTATTTACATCACCATCCTTAAAGGTAAGGTTTAAGAGAAGCTTTGTAATAAAGTTAACGCCCGTTTCATTTATGATCCCGTTCCGCGTGTAAACCTCTAAATCATCGCCTCTTATAATGTTCTCCTTTATTAACAGTTTAAGCAGATCACTTGCGCGGATCAGTTCGGATAAGCTCTGCTCACCGGTATCTTTTGACAATAAATTGTTCAAAATAATATCGAGCGCCTGGTCGCTGATCAGGCCGACCTTACTTTTTATCTGAGTGGTTTCATTTGCAACCGCCTCCAGGTCTTTTGCAGTGTATTGGCCTAATTCTATGGCCTCCGCATCAGATACCCTTACCATTCTAACTAAAACAGGTTTTGCAATTTTTTTTAAATCTTCGCGTATGTCATAACATGCAAGGTTCGCCTTCAGCCATTTTTTATAACCTTTGGGATCTTCCGGGAAGGTGGCATAATAGTATTTAATTGTAAAACCTCTGCCGTTCCCCTGGATCACCTCGCCGCGCATGTTAACAATTGGGGCCCCGGAATAAGCAGTTGCGCCTTCAGCAAGTTCGGCCGGTCGCAAATTTTCAGCGATCAGCTTAGGAGTATTATGGCCGCTTTGCGATGTTGCGCGATTGCGCGGCTGGGCCTCCGGTATAAAGTGGAGAGGGTTTTGCATATTTCCTAAATGCGATGGCTGTAAATTGTCAGCATCAATTATCAGGTACCAGCCTTTAATTGACTTATTCAGGGCAAATGAAATATCACAATCCTTTCCATCCAGTTTTGGAAAACCGGTTTGCTGCCTGTTATAAACAATATTATCGGCGGTATAGGAATTGTTTAACCTTGCCTCATCAAATGGCTTGCCTAAGCCAAAAAGCGCGATCTGTCCGGGTAAATTTTCCGCATCGAGCAATTCAGATTTTTTGGTGATGGCTTTTATTAAAATGTTTTCAATAACAGGTTTGTAAACTTTAATGTGGTTGTCTGTAAAACCGTTTTTAAGCAGCTGGGCGGGGGCAATAGTAGAAAATATACTCTTATAGGTATAAAGTTGCTGGATGAAGCCGTTTAGGTGGTCCAACTTGAAATTTGTAAACTTCTCCCGGATCAGCTTCGCCAAATTCTTAAAATTCCATTCAGGAGAAAGTAACCCCGTGCCATGGAGCGATTTTTTTTTATTTGATTTTTTTTTCATGGGTGTACGATGCCATTAATAATTGAAAAATGCTTTTTGCACCCAACATTCCGCTGAATGGATGGATGAATTGTATTATAATTTTTGATCTTCCAACATGGATTTGCACCCTGCAAGGTGTTTAAAATAACTACCTGGCCGCAACCGCAAGGGCATAAAAAATCTATCCGGTAATCATTGGGGCAATGATAAACAACACCATCAATAAGTGGTTTTTCCATTGGAACTTCCACATCAATAAATATGTATTTTTTACCTTTCATTTAAAAAAAACGCCCGCAATTTTGCGGGCGGTTATATTGCATTGGGGATAATGGTTGAAGTTTTGGTTTAAGCGCCTGGAAGCTTGTATTTTTTAGTAATTATTTTCATAGCCTTAATTAAGTCCGCATCTTTTTTTGGATCGATCTTAACGTTTGCTTTTAAATGGCCGATGAAATAAATATAAGTGTAGTTAACTTCAACTGCACTCATTTTTTTACCAAAAACAATCATTACCCTGGCTTTTTCAAATGCTGATAATTTTGAAGCCTTAGCCACTTTTACCAATTCAAGCCTTCTCATATTAACTTTTTGCTCATCAGTTAATATATTTGGCGGCTTTGCAGCCGGTGTAGATGTTTTTTTAGGCGCTGGTGCCGCTGGTTTTTTTGGAGCTACCACCGGCTTTTTTGGAGCCACAGCCGCTACTTTTATTGCTGCTTTTGCGGGC
>JAHEZB010000410.1 GCA_023251285.1 Chitinophagaceae bacterium
AATTCCGGCCACAATTGCTATTGTTTTACCGGGTAAAGCTGGTGGATTCGCGAAGCGTTGAATCGCTTCGTAAGCAATAATTGCAATAGTTACCAATAGAATTACCGCATTTGTCAAGGCCGCGAGGATTGTCGTTTTTCGATACCCATAGGTATATTTATTGTTTGATTTTACTTTTAAAAGCTTGAATGCCAGAAGGGATAATCCAAGGCTTCCGACATCTGCCAGATTGTGTCCAGCGTCTGAAAGTAGTGATAATGAATTAATCGAAAATCCAACAACCGCTTCAATAATTACAAATAATAAGTTAAGAGCAATGCCTATTACAAAGGCACTGTTTACCGTTGTGAGAACGGCAATATGACTGTGATCGTGATGCGAATGATTGTGTTCCATTAAAATAAATAGGGTGTAAAGTTAATTACGAAACTATATCACATTCCTAAAACTCACGAATTTAATTAACCTTCGGACGCTTTTTGAACAGAACATTTGAATTGCGGGAAGTATTAAGCATTCGGAAGCTGTTTTATTTTTTGACTATTTTAGTCTTATTTTTCCATTTTATTTTTAAACAAAATTTCTTGGATGAAAAGAAGGACATTCCTCTATCAGTCGGGCGTTGCAAGCCTTAGCGCATTTACTCCCTCAATTTTAAAAGCAGGTCTGCTGTCAGAATTATCAAATAACCGTCCGAAACTTTCTGACAGAAAATTTACGAGCAGTGCGGTGGAAGCAACTATTACTAAAATGAAAAAAGTAATTAAAGATCCGAAACTGGCTGCGCTGTTTGAAAATTGTTTTCCGAATACATTGGATACCACTGTTTTTTTTAAAATGATCAATGGCAGGCCCGATACTTTTGTGATTACCGGGGATATTCACGCTATGTGGCTGCGTGACAGCAGTGCACAGGTTTGGCCTTATCTGCCCCTGATGAAAGATGATAAACATTTGCAACAGTTAATTGCCGGTGTGATCAACCGGCAAACAAAATGCATACTTATTGACCCTTATGCAAACGCATTCAATGACGGTCCTACAGGAAGTGAATGGGATAAAGATCTGACCACAATGAAACCTGAATTGCATGAACGCAAATGGGAAGTAGATTCATTGTGTTATCCGATCCGGCTTGCCTATCACTATTGGAAAGATACCGGTGATACTTCGACATTTGATAAAGATTGGAGTGAGGCCATGCATTCGGTTGTAACCACTTTTAAACAGCAGCAGCGTAAAGAAAATAAAGGCCCTTACTCTTTCGGAAGAGTGACTTCATGGTCAACCGATACTGTGCCTGGCAACGGTTACGGCAATCCCATCGTTCCCGTTGGATTGATCGTTTCAATTTTTCGTCCGTCCGATGATGCAACGATTTTTCCTTTTTTAATTCCATCGAATTTTTTTGCGGTCGTTTCTTTGAGACAACTTTCTGTCATGTCTGCGAAGATTTTAAATGATGAAAAATTTGCTGCTGAATGTGATGCTCTTGCTAATGAAGTGGAATCTGCATTAAAAAAATATGCAACAGCACATCACCTGCAGTTCGGTGAAATGTATGCCTATGAAGCCGATGGATTTGGGAACCAATTATTCATGGACGACAGCAATGTGCCAAGTTTACTTTCGTTACCCTATCTGGATGCGCTTCCGGTAAACGATTCGATTTATCAAAATACAAGGAAGTTTATTTTAAGCAAAAAGAATCCTTACTTTTTTAAAGGAAAGTATGCCGAAGGAAGCGGAAGCCCGCATACGCTTGATGACATGATTTGGCCGATGAGTATTATTTTAAGAATCATTACCAGTACCGATGATAATGAAATAAGATCTTGTTTAAAAATGTTGAAAAATACAGATGCGGGCACAGGTTTCATGCATGAATCCTTTAATAAAGACAATCCTGAAAAATTTACCAGGAAATGGTTTGCCTGGGCGAACACTTTATTTGGAGAAATGATTTTGAAATTGAATAAGGAGCGGCCACATTTATTGCATTAATCTGATTTGAGAGCAGAAATTTGTGATATTTGTTGATTTGCTGATTTCATTTCCGATCGGCACCTTCCACATTTCCAACAATCAGGTTTAAAGCTGAGGGAAGTATCGTTGCTTTTACCTCATTTATTTTTCCTTTATACTCTCCATCTACCTGGAAATCGATCGCTTTTTTTATCATTATTTCTGCGTGTGTAGTTTGGAATATTTCTACGTTGTTTGGATTAAAAGGTTTGGAACTTATAAACATTTTGAGAAATTCCATCAATGAAAGTTTTCGTACAACTACCAATTCAAATTTGCCGTCATCAATCCTTCCATCCGGGTTGATAACAGCGCCGGTACCATATTTGGTGGAATTTGCGATTACAATCATATAGGCATGAATCCTAGAATCAAGATTATCCGCAATAATATGAGCATCGAATAATTTGCGCTGCAAAAGTATTTTTATAGAAACTCTTCCATAGGCCCACATTCCTCTAAAAGAACTTTTGTCGAAATATTTTACAATGCGTGCATTCAATCCGAAATCACTTAGATGCAGGGAAATGTCTTTTTCGTTTATTTTGATTACATCACACGGCTCAATCTTTCCATTTACAATAATGTCAATCTGCGACTTTGGATCTTCAGGAATATTTAATTCCGTTGCCATGCCGTTAGCCGATCCACCACGCAATATTCCCATTGGAACTGAAGAACTTAATAATTGTTTGGCAACCATAGAAACAGTTCCATCCCCGCCGACGGCTACTACTTTTTGCGGCGCCGTTTTTTTTATCACATCCTTTATCGATTCAGCATCATTCGTTCCTGTTAAGATAAAAAAGTCTATACTTTCGGGAAGTGATTTAAAATAATCACGAATAACCGGCTCCCATTTTGTTTTATTTTTCCCGCCGGAAACGGGGTTTACGATAAATAATATATTGACAGTGGAAGAAGGTGGCATTTATCTTTGTAATTTTTATTATGACAGAAAATACGATTCATAAAGTAAAAGATATTTCTTTTTATAAAAAGATAAAACATAAAATATTTTTTTTATTCCGGCTAAATAATATGCCGGTGATAAAAGTTTATAACGGTTTTGGAAATGCAGGCAAAATAATGGTGCTTGGTCATGTGCTGAAACTAAGCCCGATGCCGCGAAAAACTTACCGGCAAAACCTTTTCGTCAATTTATTTTCCATGTTGCGGTTATTTATAGTTGTTCCCTTTCCAAATGCTAAAATTTCCATCGAATGGGAAGGTAATACTTATGAAACAAATGCCTCGGAAGATGGATTTTTTAATTTTGAAATTCTTGTTGACAGCGCTCCTAAAGAAGGATGGAATCCGGTGTTGGTACGCCTTCAGGAAGAAAAATATGTTTTGGAAAATATTCAACAGTATGGAAGTGTATATATTCCTTACGCTTCGAAACATGCTTTTGTGTCGGATATTGACGATACTTTTTTAATTTCTCATTCTTCATTTTTGCGCAGGAGACTCGTTGCTTTATTTGGTAAAAATGCACATACAAGAAAAGTATTTGAAGGCGCAGTAAATCATTACCAGCTGCTGGCATCCGGCAATCAAAACAATAACGGCAATCCATTTTTTTATGTATCA
>JAHEZB010000411.1 GCA_023251285.1 Chitinophagaceae bacterium
AGAAAACTCAAAACATGGATTCTCAAATTCTTTTAGTTGGTTTTTATTACAAATATGATTATATACATTTGCTGATATTTTTGAAAATCCTTTTTAAAAAATTAAACCAAAAATCAAATGAAAAAATTTTTAGTTCCGATTGATTTTTCCGATGCGTCAATAAATGCTGCAAAGTATGCAGTTGCATTAACACAAGATTTTCCCGAAGTGGAAATCATTCTTTATCATGTATACAGCCGCATCAGCCTGGCAACTTTAACTTCTAAAGAGGAAGGTTCACGGCAAAAAGTTTCTGAATCAGAACTAAACGAAGTAAAATCAAAAATCAGTGAAGGAAAAGATAATATTTCCTGTGTGGCTGAAGAAGGTTCTTTTGTAGAAAACCTCAGTGATTTTGTAATGGGAAATTTTGTTGACATGGTTATAATGGGTATTACCGGAAGTTCGAGAATCACGCAGGTTTTTATGGGAACGAACACCTTGAATGTGATCAGGCATGTCAATTGCCCGGTGATGATCATTCCGGCCGAGGCAAAATTTCATGGATTGAACAAAGTAGTTTTCACTTCTGATTTTAAAGATGTGGCACGCACTACTCCTTTTGTTGCTTTAAAAAATATCCTCGATACATTCAAACCAAAATTAGAAATATTAAATGTGGACAGCGAACATTATGTAGAACTGACTCCGGAATTTAAAATTGAAAGAGGCGCAATGGAAGATAAACTCGGAATGTATGATCCGGATTTTTCTTTCCTTCGCGCGTATGATTTTCTTGAAGGAATCAGCAGTTTTGTAGAAACCAGGAATATCGATGCAATCATTACCGTTCCACGCAAACATGGTTTTTTGAGCCAGCTTTTCAAAACCAGCCATACAAAAAAATTAGCGTATCACAGCAGTGTTCCAATTATTGCGATACCGGCTTAAAAAGAAGTGAAGAATCAGAATTAAGAATTTATTGAGCCAATATGTTATTTGAAAACAGGAATTCCAAATATTTATTGATTTACTGAAATATTTTTAATACAATTTATAAAAATGGAGCAACGATCGCTGCTCCATTTTTTATTGTTGTAATTGACAATTTTATTTTGACTTCCAGGTATTATTCTTCCGGTTGATGTCTGGTAATTGGTCATGCGGATCCAATACTACAGAGGTTATCGGAGAGGTTGAATTATATTTAAAAGTCCATTCGCTATCACGTTGCCAAATTTCTACAGGCAATTTCAGTTCATTTGTTTGTCCGTTCTCTTGTGTGATTTGCAATGTAACCGGCAAAGCAATTTGTTGCAAGTTTTCTATCGTGATTAATGCTCCATTTGCAGCGTTATCATCTACATATTTTACACTTTTTACAGACTGATCCAACTTCCAGGTTTCATAAAACCATTCTTTCCAAAACCAGTTCAGATCTTCGCCAGCGGCGTCATTCATTGTTCTGAAAAAATCATTTGGTTGCGGATGCTTAAAAGCCCAACGGTCAATATAAGTCTTGAAAGCATAATCAAAACGATCAGGACCGATGACAGAATTTCTTAAAATATTTAATCCAACTGCGGTCTTTGAATAATATTGACCATAATCGCGCAAGCTCATTGATTCGGGCGGCGTCATTAATGGATCTTTCGAGTGCATCATAGTTCTTGCCATTCCAAGAATACTTCTGTTTGTCGTATCTCCATATTCTCCATGATTGAAAGCATTGGATGCATAGCCATTGATAAAAGTATTCATCCCTTCGTCCATCCACATGTAACGGCGTTCATTGCTTCCTACGATCATCGGAAACCAATTGTGGCCTATTTCATGCGTGATATCATGCCATAAGTTTGCCTTTCCTATCCTGTAACTGCAAAAAATAATTCCGGGATATTCCATTCCCAAAGCAACTCCAGCCACTGCTACCGCTGAATTCCACGGATATTCAAAATAAGTTTTCGAATAAAATTCAATGCTTTGCTTTAAATATTGAGTTGCTCTTCCATAAGCATCATAACCTTTACTTTCTACGGGATAAACTGCCATTGAAATTCCTTTTCTTCCGGATGGAAAATTAATTCTCGCTGCATCCCATATAAATGCTTTGGACGCTGTCCATGAAACATCCCGGGAATTGTGCATCTTAAAATGCCATGTAAGCATTCCTTTTTCAGTGGGCCTTGTGGATTTATCACCGATCTCATTTTCTTTTACAATAAAAATTGTGCTATCGCTTTTGCGCGCTTCAGCCAATCTTTTTATTTCTGTTGCGGTTAAAACCTGTTCGGCATTTTGCAAATCACCTGAACCGGCAACAATCATATCTGCAGGCACTGTTACATAATAATCAAAGTCTCCGTAATCACAATAAAATTCTCCCAACCCCATGTAAGGAAGCGTGTTCCAGCCTTTCACCGCGTCATAAACACACATGCGCGGATACCATTGCGCCAGTTGATAAACCACGCCATTTTTGGTATATAACCGTCCCATTCTGTCGGCACCATATTCCGGGATGGAAAAAGAATATTGCACTTTCACATCGATCTTATCGCCATTAGGCTTAACAGCGAACGGTAAACGTAACTGCATTCTTGTATCAGTAATAACCGGATCAATTTTATAAATTTTCCCTTTATAAATTACTGTTGCTGATTGAATATGATAGCCGCCTTTCTTATAACCTTTTACATCAAAGCGATCGCCTGTAACCAGCGTCGTTGCTGCTCCCCGCGAATCAGGATTAAAAAGATTCTGATCAAGCTGAAGCCATAAATATTTTAATTCATCCGGACTGTTGTTTGTGTAATTAATGGTAACATTTCCATTAATCAAAGTGTCTTTCTCATCCAAGGTTGCATGGATATTGTAGTTCACACTATTTTGCCAATACTTAGGTCCGGGAGCTCCGTTTGCACTACGAAATTCGGTGCCGTCATGTGTCATAAATAACGGATCGAAAACCTGGTTCTTATTGTAAATTGAAGTATCCTGTGCAAAAGTATTTTGCGATAAAATCATTACTGCCAGGAAATAAAAGCATAAAGAAGTAAAACGTTTCATTTAAAAATTTTTGTGAGGGATAAAAGTAACGGAATAATAAATGCAATGATAAAATGCAATGCTAAAAAAGAAATTTTAAACAATGTCTTTTAAAAGAAAAGGTAAAACGGGAATCTTTATTATTTATTGGTTTGCTGAAAAGCCATCCTGTCTTCGAAGAGTTGATCATTTTGAAACAGAAAAGATTTTTGGGTATTGTCCACGTAGTTTATTCCCGACGGAAAGGACTGTTTGCACTGTAACTAAAACCAATCGAATATAGACCGATAAATAAATACTTATGGAAAAAGTGGTAAAGCTTACAGTGAAAAAATATAAAGCGATTTCTGTATCAGAATTTAGAGCCTGCATTTTATAATCGACTTAATTTTTACTCAAACTATAAATTGCATTTGGCTTTCGCAAACATCGAAGCTCCCTCCTCTATTTCTGAATCACAAATTTATCTACGAAAATATTTTTGCCGGAAATGACCTTCACAGAGTAAATTCCGGTTGGCCAGCTTTCAAAATGAGACAGATTTATTTTTGAATTTCCTTTGGAAATATGCGTATTCA
>JAHEZB010000412.1:0-1154 GCA_023251285.1 Chitinophagaceae bacterium
CCTTCATACTTTGCAGGATATTTTAAAAGAATTAAAGAAACCGGGACTTGATCCGCGCAACCAGGCGCAGGCGTTTGAATTCGCCAATATTTATTCTATCGAAGACGTAAAAGTTGGAATGATCGTTCCGGGCCAGGTGACGAATCTCACGAGGTTTGGTGCTTTTATAGATATCGGCGTGAAGCAGGATGGATTGGTTCACGTTTCTGAAATTGCTCACAAATACATTACTGATCCCGGAGAAGTTTTAAAACTGAATGATAAAGTGATGGTGAAAGTGACAGAGGTAGATCTGGCAAGAAAACGAATTGCTTTGTCTATTAAACAAACCCAGGAAGCGCCAATAAGAAATCAGAGGCCGCAAAAAAGTAATCACCAAAATTCAACAAAGCAAAAAGAAACAGAAACAGCAAGCATGGAAGATGCAATAAGTTTATTGAGAAAGAAATTTGGAAAATAAGCAGCTGGAAGAATGATATACACAAAAATAGAAAACAGTATTATTTGTTGGTTCGTTGCAAGAAACATATCCAATTCTTTAGCAAATTTGTTTCCCATGTGCTTTTGCTTTTTGGGAAAAGGAAAATAAAGATTGGAATGAAATGTGCAGAAGAAACGTTCAAAAACGCCACACGACATAATAAATCAGTGGTCAAAATTTCAGAATGACATCAGAACAACAAAGGCTTTACGAAAACTTGCATAAAAAAATACCGCTTGAACAATGGGGCCCGTATGTAAGTGAAAGGCAATGGGGAACAGTGCGTGAAGATTACAGCTATACCGGCGATGCCTGGAATTATTTTCCTTTTGAGCAATCACATTACCGGTCTTATTTATGGGGCGAAGATGGTATCGCAGGCATCTCTGATTATTTTCAAAATCTGTGCTTCGCTATTGGGTTGTGGAATCGAAAAGATCCGATTTTAAAAGAGCGGCTTTTTGGCCTGGCGAATAAACAGGGTAACCACGGAGAAGATGTGAAGGAATTGTATTATTATTTAGATAATATTCCGTCGCATTATTACATGGAATATTTATACAAATATCCACAACAGGAATTTCCATATGAAAAGATAAAAAATGAAAACAAGGAAAGATCAAAAAGAGAACCGGAATATGAAATCCTTGATACCGGTATTTTTGATAATAAC
>JAHEZB010000412.1:1164-3597 GCA_023251285.1 Chitinophagaceae bacterium
AACCAATACTTCGACGTTCATATTACCTACGCCAAGCAAGACTCTCACGACATTTTCATTAAAATAAATATTCACAACCGCTATTCAGAAAGTGCAGGAATTACCGTGTTGCCAACACTGTGGTTTTATAATCGTTCCAGTAATGAAAATCTTTCAGAAAAACCGGTAATTACTTCTATTAGCAAAACGTCAGTCAAGGCCACGCATGAAAGATTAGGAAGCTATTTTTTATATTTTCAACCACCAAGAATAAGTTTATTTACAGACAATGTCACGAACAGAAGAAAAGTAACCGGAGAAACAAATCCCACTCCTTTTGTAAAAGATGCATTTCACGATGCCGTCATCAACAAAAAAAATATCGGTGCACTTCGAAAAAGAAATTACGGGACAAAGTTTGCTCCTGTTTATGATTACGATATTGCTCCCGGTGAATCAAAAACTATTTACCTGCGTTTGTCTGATAAAGAAATGGACAATGCTTTTGAACCGGGATTTGAAAATATTTTTTCATTCAGAAAAACAGAAGCAGATGATTTTTACAATGATCTGATTCCTCAGAATGTTTCGGAAGACAGAAAAAAAATTGCCAGGCAGGCATTTGCAGGATTACTTTGGAACAAGCAGTATTATCATTACGATGTGGAAAAATGGCTTACTACAAGTGATGGAATTACTCCCGTAAATGACGGTAAACTTTTTGGCCGCAACCACGACTGGAAGCACCTGAAAAATCAAAACATTATTTCCATGCCCGACAAATGGGAATTCCCGTGGTATGCCGCATGGGATCTGGCCTTTCATTGTATTCCGATGGCACTAATGGATCCATGTTTTGCTAAACAACAGTTGCTGTTGATGATGCGTGAATGGTACATGAAACCTGACGGACAATTGCCGGCTTATGAATGGCATTTCAGCGATGTAAATCCACCGGTGCAGGCGTGGGCTGCGTTACAGATTTACCGGATCGAAAAAACAAAAAACGGTAAAGGAGACATTTCTTTTTTAAAAAAGATCTTTCAAAAACTGATCATCAATTTTACCTGGTGGATCAATCGTAAAGATGCAAAAGGCAATAATATTTTTCACGGCGGATTTCTTGGATTGGACAATATCGGTTTATTCAACCGCAGTATCGAACTTCCCGGAAACCGGCGCCTGGAGCAGGCTGATGGCACCAGTTGGATGGGAATGTATGCGCTGAACATGATGGATATTGCTTTGGAAATAGCAGTAGTGGATGATACGTTTGAAGAAATGTCAACAAAGTTTTATGAACATTTTATTTTAATTGCAGAGGCTCTGAATCAATATGGATTATGGAATGATGAAGACAAATTTTTTTATGATGTATTTGGACTAACTGATGCAAGCCCGATTCATTTGCGTATTCAATCAATTGTAGGCCTCACTACTTTATTTGCTGTTTCCACCATTCAAAAAAAAGTGCGCGACCTTCTGCCGGACTTTAAAAAAAGAAGCAACTGGATTGAAAAATACCGTCGGAAAAATAATCGTTTCTGGCCCAATGAAGAACGTGCTGAAGGAAATCTGATACTGCTTTCGCTTGTACAGCAGGAAAGATTAAAGAGCATCCTGCGACACTTGTTGAATGAATCAGAATTTCTCTCGCCGGGAGGTATTCGGGCACTCTCAAAATTTCATGAAACGAACCATTATACCATCACTCTTGAAGATGTACAATATTCGATTCAGTATGATCCCGGCGATTCTACTTCTGATCTTTTTGGTGGCAACTCGAATTGGCGCGGTCCTGTTTGGATACCGATCAACTATCTGATCATTCAATCTATCAAAAAGTATGGTGAGTTTTATGGTGATGAATTGTTGGTTGAATGTCCAACAGGTTCAGGAAAACAAATGAACCTGAAACAGGTAGCGAATGAACTGGCGCGTAGAGTAATCAGTTTGTTTGAAAAAGATGCAGAAGGAAACCGGAGACTCAATGGAAAATACAATTGGTTTTATCAGCGGCCGGAAAATCAGGATTTGGTTTTATTCTACGAATATTTTCATGGAGATGACGGCAACGGCCTTGGAGCCAGTCATCAGACAGGCTGGACTTCGCTGGTTGCCAGTTTAATAAATGATTTGGCAAAAGATGAGTGAGCATTTAGAGTACAAAGTGGATTATTTCTTCTTTTGTTGTGATCTCGATTTCCGTTATAAATGAACTCACGACTTCAAAGTTGAATTCCTTAAACAGTAGCTTTTATTCTTATAAAACCAGTTGCCTGAAAAGTTTGTTCAAGGTTTCATCAGCATTTTTAGTGAACCCGGCGTGTACTCTCGAAGTTTGTATAATGGTACTTCTTGTCGCCGTGAGCCAGCGAAAACGTTCAGCTATTGGCAGTTTGGCAATTGGGCCGGTATCGATTTCTCCACGACAAATGCGTACAAAGGTTTTCA
>JAHEZB010000413.1 GCA_023251285.1 Chitinophagaceae bacterium
TGGTAGTTGAGTTATTTTCGGTAGCAATTTCACGAAGCGTTTGCAGATACCGCAAAGTCAATGCGCTTGGTTGTTCGCTTAATATTTTTGCTGCATCACTCAATCTTTGTGATGCCTGGAATTCGCCTTCTGCAGAAATTACTTTCGCTCTTCTTTCTCTTTCTGCTTCTGCTTGTTTGGCCATTGCGCGCTGCATTTCCTGGGGCAGATCAATTTGTTTTACTTCTACGTGCGTCACTTTTACACCCCACGGTTCTGTTTGTAAATCGATGATCTGTTGCAGTTTTATATTGATCTTTTCTCTTTGAGAAAGAAGTTCATCCAGTTCTGATTGTCCTAAAACACTTCTTAAAGTTGTTTGCGAAAGTTGGGAAGTACCTACGAGGTAATTTTCAATTTCAATGATCGCTTTTTGCGGATCAATCACACGAAAATAAATAACCGCATTTACTTTTATAGAAACGTTGTCTTGAGTAATTACATCCTGCGGCGGAACGTCCATTACAACCGTACGCAAACTTACTTTTACCATTTTATCAATGATTGGAATCAGAAGAATCAGTCCCGGCCCTTTCACCCCGCCATCCAGCACTCTTCCCAAACGAAAAATAACGCCTCGTTCATATTCGCGGAGAATACGGATAGAACTGGCAAGAATATACAGCACAAAAATGACGATAATAATAATTGGAAGTCCGATAGGAAATTGTTGCATCTTTTAGGTTTTTTTTTGAATAATTGGTTGATTAAATGTTTAAGTTTTTTTTCTCAGCAGGCTGAACGTATAAAGTAAGTTCTTTTACTTCTTTTACAATCACTTTTTCATTGCTATTTATTTTTTGCGAAAGGGAAACAGCGCTCCAGATTTCACCCATTAAAGTAACCTGGCCACGTGGATCAAGCGGTGTAAGCGTCAGAGCCGTTTGCCCGATCATGGCATTTTCTCCGGATACCGGTTTTGCCCTTTGTGCTCTCAATCCCATGGTTACGATAAAAAGAAAAAACAAAACAGAAAAAGCAGTTACAGAAAAAATTACTGACCACGATAAAGAAACGAAATTTTCAACAGGACTGCTTCGGAATAAGATCATGGAACCAAGCAAAACAGAAATAGTTCCACCGATGGCCAACATACCATGGCTAATGACTTTTATTTCCAGTAAATAAAGAATGATTCCAAAAATAATCAGCGCTAATCCGGCATAATTTACCGGCATTGAACTCATGGAATAAAAAGCAAGGATCAGGCAAATCACGCCGATGATTCCGGGGAAAATTGCGCCAGGGCTAAATAACTCAAAGAGAAGCCCATAAAATCCAAGCATCATGATGATGTAAGCAATATTGGGATCACTGATCCTGCTCAAAACTTTTTGAAAAAATCCCATTTCGAGGGTTTCAACAGTGGCATTTTTGGTATGTAATATTTTTGAACCATTTTCTAATTGAATCTGTTTACCATCCACCTGGGTCAATAAATCTCTTTCCGTAACAGCGATTAAATTGATCACATTTTTTTCCAGTGCCTCCTGCTCTGTAATGGCTACACTGGTTCTCACTGCATCTTCTGCCCACTGCACATTCCGGTTTCTTTTTTCAGCTATTGTTCTGATAAAAGCTGCGGCATCATTTACTATTTTTTCATTTAATACTGCGTCTGATTTGCCCTGCATATCTACCGGATGAGCAGCGCCAATATTGGTTCCGGGAGCCATCGCGGCAATATTTGCAGAAAGAGTAATGAACACTCCGGCAGAGCCTGCATGTGCGCCGGTAGGAGAGACGTAAACAATCACCGGCACTGGCGATTGCATGATATTAGTAACAATGTCGCGGGTAGAAGTTAATAAGCCACCGGGAGTATTCAAATTAATAACAAGGCATTCTGCATTTTCTTTTTGTGCTTTTTCGATTCCGAGGTGAATGAATTCTGCTGTGGAAGGGTTAATTCCTTCATTCACATTTATAGAAATTACTTTTTGAGCAAATAAAAAAGAAGGAAGCAATAGTATGATCGCTAAGAAGATCAAAAACCGTTTTACAAACCGTTGATATGCGCATATTTTTATAAGCTTTGGCTGCATACGTGTAATATACGCAAAGTGAGGTTACAAACAAAAAGAAGTTGTTGTTCAGTTTTGACTGCCAGTAAGGCAATAAATAAGGATAATTCTTTTTTTTATTTTGATAATGTGGTAAAAACTGTGCATGAACAAGTGACCGCGGATGATTCCTTTTGCAACTTTAAAATTGTTAGCAAAAAAAAACCGGTTTAAATTTAAATTCTTTAAACCGGTTTTATGAAAAAAGTGGAAAATATTATTTACAAGGATTCATAAATTTTAATCTTATTATACAAAGTCTTACGGTCAATTTTTAAAATTTCTGCTGCTTTGGTTTTATTAAAATTTACTTCTTTTAAAACACTCATAATCGTTTCGTATTCTGCTTTTGCGGCAGCATCTTTCAGATCTACATCTTTATGTTGCGCATTGGCGGGCATAGATTGCATACTCGCGTTTCCATTTGTATGTACTTCATGCAAAATGAGTGATTGAGTAATTTCCCATGGCAATACTTTGGAATTTATTTTTCCATCGGGAGTAAGCAAGACAGCACGCCGTACTACATTCCTGAATTCTCTTAAATTCCCCGGCCATGAGTAATTCAAAAACATTTCCAATACATCTTCATCGTAGCCTTCTATATTCTTCTGCAATTCTGCGTTTGTTCTATCGAGAAAAAATTGTGCGAAAAGTGGTATATCGCCTTTCCGCTCCCTTAGTGCGGGAAGATTAATCGAAAATTCATTGAACCTGTGATAAAGGTCTTCACGGAATTTTCCGCGCTGATACGCTTCCTGGAGGTTTTCATTAGAAGCGACAATGATCCTTACATCTACGTCCATTTCTTTGGTGCCACCTACTCTTTTATATTTTCTTTCCTGGATCACGCGAAGCAAAGAAGCCTGTACATCTTTCGGTAAATTAGAAACTTCATCCAGAAATAAAGTGCCGCCATTTGCCATTTCAAAATGTCCTTCTTTATCAGTAACGGCGCCGGTAAAAGCACCTTTTACATGCCCAAATAGTTCGCTGCCTGACAGTTCTTTCGAAAGCGTACCGCAATCCATAGCAACGAAAGGACGGCCCTTACGGTTACTTGCTTCATGAATCGTTTTTGCAATCACCTCCTTTCCTGTACCACTTTCACCATATAGAATGACACTATAATTCGTAGGCGCCACAATCTCTATCTGGCGGTATATTTTGGCAGTTTCGCCATCCTGGCCAATGAGGTATTCGTTATTCAACGATAATTCATAAATTCTTTTTTTCTGTGTAGCAGGTGCAGCTTTCGCTGCAGGTGCTGCTGCTTCAGAAAAAGGATTGGCGACAGCTTTTTCTATTACATTAATGACTTCATCGGGAATCAGTGGTTTGGTAATGTAATCGAAGGCGCCCATTTTGATCACATCTACGGCAGTTTTGATGTCGGAGTAGCCGGTAATTATAATGACAATAGTCTTGGGCTTTGCTTCTTTGATTTTCATCAATACATCTTTTCCGTCTTTATCGCCGAGCCGGTAATCGC
>JAHEZB010000014.1 GCA_023251285.1 Chitinophagaceae bacterium
ATCCAATATTGACTGGACATCCCTTAAATGGAATCCCAATATCTATTATACGGCTTCAGACGATCCGAAGGTGCCCCGGGTAATTGATGATAGCGGTCAGGCGTTGATCAAAATCTCTCCTGCGGTCGATTTCCAGGCGTACACAAAAACAGTAATTCCGAGCCTGCCCTGGACGGCTTCCTCCACCGATACCTTTTCTATCCGGGCCAATCCGACATTCAACTTAAGCTCTAAAACCGGCCAGGTTATTTTTTCTGTAAAAAAAGAAAACGAGCTGATCGCGGAGGAAACCATACCGGTAACAAACGGGAACATCGGTGCCCATCCTGATCTAACGGCCATCCTAAACAGTGGCGACAAAGTGTTTTTCGAATATCACACTGCTGACACATCAGTGGCTTATGCATTGGAAGCTGACAGCGTGATCGTTCGCCCGAGGCACAGCAACCCAGATACCCTGCAAGGCGGCTTTCATACCCTGGATAACTCTTTCATCTTTGGCCCATTGTATCGGCATTGGGGTCAATTTGCCTATAACGGCAACAGGGACCGCGCCAATCAGCCCATTATTGAAGCTGATTTGAAGCTAAGTCCTGCGTTAACGGATCAAAATCCGCCGACCATTGATTTAAGCCCTTTGGTGGATACAAGCAATCCAACTGCGTCAATGAATGAAATGCAACAGGCCTACAATGCGAAAGGTGGATACCAACCGAAGGATGATAAGTTTATTTACATGGCGCCCGACAATCTAAGAAAGGCCTGGATCGGCTATGATAACCTGACCTTTGTTACCCGGGATACGATCAGCTCTTCCCGCATGGGCAGGGATGATATACTGCCGGTGAACCCGGTTGTGGTATCGACTGCAGGTTCCGGTTCCGGAGCGGTAGGTATCAAAAAAGTCGCGCAAACAGATGATTTCAGCCTCGGTGTCGCCACGCCAGGCGGCGAGGTAGGAGCAGGCGTGAGTACGGGGACGACCAGGTTCGTTTATGATTTTACAGATATGAATGGCGACGGTTATCCGGATATCCTTTCAAACAGCAAAATTCAATATACAAATCCGTACGGCAGTCTCGAACCGGCTGCGAGGTCTTTTGTCTTTGGAGATGTTACTTTTTCGAAGCATACCTCTGTGGGCGGAACTGCGGGTGGCTCATTGGCGATTTCCACTTCTCCCAACGCTTCTAAAGCATCGGGAGGGGGCAACGCAAATGCTGCCGAGGCAAAGTCACAGGGTTCGGCCGGTATTTCAGGCAGTTTTGGTGCTAATTTCGATAATGAGACTGTTGCCTTCATGGACGTCAACAACGACGGTCTCCCGGACCGCGTACACTCTGATGGGCAGGTAGAACTCAACATGGGATATTCATTCCTGCCAGCTGAGCAATGGGGCTACTCCGGTTTGAGCGACGGCACGTCGCTCAATTATGGTGGCGGTATCAGCATTAATATCGAAGATTACAGCATTGCCGCGGGAATTTCTCTTACACGGAGTGAAAACGTCACCAACAACACGCTTCTCGATGTGAATGGCGACGGACTACTCGATTATATCCAAGGAGTTAATCCACTTATGGTGCGACTGAACACAGGTAATGGCTTCGGCCCGGCGATCCGATGGACCGGCGCCAGCGCCGTCAACAATGGCATTTCTACCGGCGAATCTGTTAACATTGCCTTTACCGTAGGTATTTCAATTATACCGATTCTGCCTATCGTAAAGCTGTGCATTAATCCACAGGTAACTATTTCACAGGGTGCCGACAAGACCGAGGTACAATTTGACGATATTGATGGTGACGGTTTTCCCGACTACCTCCAATCTGATGAAGACAGCAAACTGACTGTTTTGCGATCGACGATACGAAGAACCAACCTGCTTAAAAAAGTGACCCGTCCGCTGGGAGGAAGTTTCGTAATGGATTATAAGCGGGTGGGAAACACCTATGATTTGCCTAACAATGTATGGGCGTTATCCCGGGTTGATTTATATGACGGACTTAAGGGTGATGGACCAGAGCATACGAGCACTGCTTATGACTACACAGCCGGAAAATATAACCGTAATGAAAGGGAATTCTACGGGTTTGGACAGGTAACTACCAAAAACCTCGACACCGACCACAGCGATGCTGTATACCGCACGACCGAAGACGACTACTTTACGGATAATTATTACGATAAAGGACTCTTGAAATCCACTGTATTAAAAGATGCTAATGGTAATAAGTTTACCGAGGTTGTCAACACTATTGAATTGAAGAACATTTCTTCCGGTGCTACCCTTCCGGATGCCTTTGCCCAAACGGATGATGGCGCCGCCTTCCCGGCATTGGTTAAAACGAATAAACTATTTTACGAGGGCCAGTCTACGGCAGGTAAAACAGACAGCACCACCTATTCATATGACCAGTTCGGAAATCTCGCACGGTCTACCGACTTTGGCGATCCGGGTACAGATGATGACGTGTCAACAATCATCAGTTATCATTCAGTTCCCGGCAAATACATTATGAATGTCCCCAGCTCCGTTACCGTTTCGGGTAGCGGCACGACGTATCGCCAGCGTGCATCTGATATCGATAACAATACGGGCAACATAACAGAAACACGCCTTTATCTTGCATCGGGTGACGTGGCTAAGTATGACATGACCTATGACACATACGGCAACCTAGCAAGCATTACCCGTCCGCAAAATGCTGCCGGTCAACGCCTGAAGTACAATTACGAGTACGATGGAGATGTTCAAACGTACATGAGCAAAATATCTGATTCCTACGGTTACTCTTCCACCGCCACCTACGATGCGAGGTTTGGACAACAACTTACGAGTACCGACCCGAACGGGCAGCAAACACAATATACCCTGGATGCAGCGGGGAGGTTACTTACCATTCGCGGACCTTTGGAGATTGCTTCCGGCCAGCCATTTACCATTGCGTTTGAATACCATCCTGACGATCCGGTTGCCTGGGCGATGGCAAGACATTATGATCCGGCGCATCCAGGAAACTACCTGGAAACTGCAGCCTTCCGTGACGGTATAGGAAGGGAAGTGCAGACCAAAAAAGATATCGCCCTGTTCAGCGGTGCAAAGGTTGCGGACCAGGAAGTAATGGTTGTTTCCGGTTCTACTGTTTTCGATGCATTTTTCAGACCGGTAAAACAGTGGTACCCACTCACAGAACCCAAAGGAACGATCGGCATTTATAACACCGCGAGTGACAGCGTGACACCAGAAGGTATGAGTTACGATGTGATGGATAGAATGCTCACCGATACATTACCCGACCTCGCTATGCGAAAAATGGCGTACGGATTTGGCAACGACCACAACGGCGTAGTGCAATTCAAAGCCACGTCAACGGATGCCAACGGTATCAGTACAGAAAGTTTCCTCAACGTAAGGGAACTTTTGAAGGCCACCAAACAGCAGTACAGCCAGGGTAGCGATGTTTGGACCAGCTACGATTACAACCCCGTGAATGAACTGGTACAAGTGACCGATGACCAGAAGAACGTGATCACCATGGCCTATGACCAGTTCGGCAGAAAAACCGGGGATGTACATCCTGATGCGGGCGCCACGAATTATAAGTATGATCTTGCCGGCAACCTCGTAGAAAAAACAACAGCGAATTTGCAAAGTGGCAGCGGGATCAAGTACACGTATGACCGGGAGCGACTGGTCAAAACCACCTATCCAATAAACCCGCAAAACAATGTGACCCTCACCTATGGTGCGCCCGGGGAAGCGTTCTTCAGGGCAGGCCGGGTATCGACACAACAGGACGGCAGTGGTACACAACAATTTTTCTATAACCCGCTGGGAGCAGTTGTAAAAAACGTTCGCGTGATTAACGTGCCCGATACAATTCCATTAACCTTCACAACAGAATGGACCTATGATACCTGGAACCGGTTGACCGCCATGGTTTACCCCGACGGGGAAAAACTCACCTATAACTACAATGTGGGAGGCTCTTTGTTTAACATGACCGGTGTTAATAATGGTACCACCTACAACTATGTCACTCAATTGGGGTATGACAAATTCGAAACGCGGGTATTCATGCATTATGGCAATGGCACGGAAATGACATACACCTTCGGCGCTCAACGTCGTGAACTGGCAAAGATGACAGCGAAGACAAGTGCCGGTCGTTTCATGATGGACAATACTTATACGTGGGATAATGAAAATGAAATTTTGAACATCGTGAACGCGGCACCAGTTCCACCCAATAATTTGATGGGGGGCAAATCAAATTATCAATATACCTACGATGATTTATACAGGCTAACCAACGCTAACGGGAATTTTGGCGGAAGTAGTCATATGGACCGGTTTAGTCTTGCGATGAGCTACAACACTGTTTCCAGTGTTCTCAACAAGAAGCAGGTACATGAAACATCCGGAAATAACTCCCAGAATTGGGTGCTGCAAAACAAAACTTCCTATAATTACGATTACAATTATAATGAAGGCAATAAGCCGCATGCACCCATCCATATAGGCAGCCAGGCATTTACCTACGATGCAAACGGCAACCAAACTGGCTGGCAAGCTGATGTAAGCGCCCAGAACCGGCAAATTGAATGGGACGAAGAAAACAGGATGAAAACACTTTCTGATAACGGGCAGAAATTCAATTATACTTATGATGCGGATGGTATAAGGGTATTGAAGAACATCGGCAATGGACAAACGGTGTCCATCAACGGAAAGCAGGTGGCCAAAACAAGTGGAACAGGCAATTACACGATCTACGTGAATCCCTACGAGGTGGTGCAAAGCGGAGGTTACACCAAACATTTTTATATCGACGGCCAGCGCATCGTCAGCAAGTTAGGAGTGAGTGGCAAAAGCGGGAACAACAAGGATGGATTCCAATTCTATTACCACCCCGATCACTTAGGTAACTCAGCATTTATTACCGATGCGTCAGGTGAAGTGTACCAGCACCTGGAATACTTCGCCTATGGCGAAACCTTTGTTGAGGAACATGGCAACCAGCAAAGAACACCCTTTTTGTACAACGGCAAGGAACTTGACGATGAAACAGGATTGTATTATTATGGTGGCCGGTACTATGACCCCATCACAAGTATATGGGAGAACATGGATCCTTCGTGGGCTCGACCGAGCGAAATCAGTACGTCACCTTATGCTTACGTACAAGACAACCCGATAACCTACGTTGATCCGGACGGTCGTTACAAATCGTTCAGTGATTTGACAGCAAAACAACAAATAAAGTTGATAAACACGCTGGTCGAAATCAAAAAAAATCAAATGGCCCGACGAGCCGCTTCACAACAGAATAATAACCCCAATGCGATACAGGCGTCAGCAGCTGTCCCCGACGGCTCTTCCAGCAGTTCTTCCGGCACGCATGCCGATGCTAACGGCGGAAAGAGTGCAGGAAAACGATATCATGTTACGCTAAGTCTTTTGGGTGTAAACGTGTTTACCACCGATCCGCACAAAAAAACCTGGTTGGAAAGTCAGAAGGAGAAGCAGGAGAACATCAAGAAGAATTGGGAAATAGCCACGAAGAATTACGAAAAAGCCAAAAAGACAACCATTTCCACCTTCGTTAAAATGTCAAGGACCCGGCAGATGTGGCAAAAGAGGGGTTTACGGTAAGCAAACGATCGCCCGGCGTGGGTGGAGAGCAAACCGGGCGACCCAAATGAAATAAACGACAATTAATACCAGGATACTTCCTAAGGTTGTCAACCTCCAGTAGTTGACAACCTTTTTTTATGCTTTACGTTAAGCTGACTTTTGATCAGCTCAAAACAACATCTACCCGGCTTTTTTATCGCACAATGTTTCGCGGGTTGGTGTCTCGATTTAGGTTTGGAAAAAAGGTCAAAAAAAGTATAATTCTATAGTTCCTGCTCCCCCTCCATCTGAATCGTGTTCACATTTTTTATTGCGTGGTAAGTTGGATCTACTTCTTCAATTAGTTTTACCAATAGTTTTATATTCGTATCGGCGCAATTCCTGAAAAGGTCAAAATCAAAATCATGAATCTCCCCTATTGGCGCCGACTTACTCTTTTAGTTCGGCGGTCATTGCTATTGGAATCAGCAAATCATAGATCGATTCTATACCCGGGTTTTTCTAAGAAAAAAGCTTTCCGTTCTTATCAAATTCGTTAGCTACAAGATACATCTCTCGCTGATACAAATACTAACCACCGAGTTGCAGGATGCGAGCTGTTTGGCAGAAACGGCGATACATCCAAAACGGCACAGCTTACAATTCTTACGCGCCTTCACAAAATAAAAATGCCCGTTATTTCTTGCTTTACTGTAGACACGCCAGGAGATCTGCGTCAGAGCGGCGAGGTATTAGCTGCAAGCCGTCAGAGAGACTGTTCCTTCCTTCCTTTTTCTCTCACAAGGTCAAAACTATGAAGCCCTTTTTCAGCGTGGTAAGTAATCCCGAGGTTATTTACGTCAGCAATCTTTTTAACGATCGCTAATCCGAGGCCGTTTGAAGATTCCGGGCTTTCTTTTGAATTCTTCAGCCGTTTAAATAATTTTTCTGATGGTATCGGCTTCAGCAAACTGGTATTGCTTATACGAAAGTTATTTTCAGAGACTGATATCTGAATCATGCCACCGGTATAATTATATTTAATTGCATTGCCCAGCAGGTTGCTTATCAGTGAATCTGCAAGTACGGGCTGAAGATTGATCTTAAACTCCCCGCTAAAAGTTGTTTGAACGGCCAGTTGCTTTTCCTTTATAAATTCATTGAAAAGGTGTAAGTATTTTTTAGTTATTTCTGCCAGGCTTACTTTCTCTGTTGTTTCATATTGATTGTTTTCAATCTTTGCTAACAACAACAACCCTTCGGTTAATTTACTCAAACGTTGCAATGCCGTTACCGATTGAAGAATGGATTGCACCTGGTCTTCCTCCAGGTTATTATCCTGCAACAACAACTCAAGCTTACTTAGCACTACCGCAACCGGCGTCTGCATTTCATGCGCCGCATTTTCTGTAAACTCTTTCATGTTTACATAATCCTTGTAAATCTTACCGGTCATATAATTCAGGGATGCATTCAATTCATTGAATTCCTGCGTATTGGTAGTTTCGAAATGCATGCCTTCCATCTTTTGCAGTTCCGCACTTCTTATTTTATTAAGTGAACTCCGGAAAGGTTTCCACAACCTTTTGCTGATGGCCCAATTGAATATTAAAGTAGCTGCAAACAGCCCGGCCAACACAAAAAGCATGATCCACTTCACATCAGATTCCAGCGCTGCCTTTTGCTCCTGCGATTGCCGAATGTAAATTTGATAACGGTTCCCGCTTATTGAAATTACCTGCTCCAGCTGGCGATAAGGAATGTCATTATTTGTTGTTTTACTGTTGCTATATGTCGTGGTAATTGTTGCATATTCATCAACATCGGCATCTGTAGGATATATAGAAAGTTCAGGTGTTTTTAAAAAGAAAGTCGTTCCATTTGCCACTTCCGTTTCAAGATATTGGGTCCATTGTATTTCATCGCTCACCAATTCTTTATCACTCCGGTAATTTATTTCTTTACTAAATTGATTCACCAGGTAGAAGCCCGCCACTGCCAGTAAGGGAACCATAGTGATTAAAAAGTAAAATGTAGTTTTTGTAAGAAGCTTCATTGGTGCGGCTTAAATTGGAAAATAAAATACCCTATTGATCAGTAAACCGATAACCGGCACGATAAACCGTTTTGATATAATCACCACTTCCGGCATCGAGTAATTTCTTTCTCAGGTTTTTTATTTGTGAATAAATAAAATCAAAATTACTTACATGCAGGTATTCCTCGCCCCAGATGTGCTCTGCAATCGCCGCTTTTGTAAGCACCCTTCGCCTGTTGGCAATAAAATATTCCAGCAACTGGTATTCTTTATCTGTCAGCACAACCGGCTTGTCATTTACGGTCACCAATTGTGCTTCCGCTTCCAGCTTGATCTCGTTAAAGGCAATCACTTTGTTGCCACTAAAGTTTCTGCGCCTGATGATCGCATGAATTCTTGAAGTAAGCTCCGACAGATAAAAAGGCTTTGCCAGGTAATCATCCGCCCCTAAATCGAGGCCCGCCAGCTTATCTTCCAATGCATTTTTTGCAGAAATAATGATGATGCCTGCTTTGGATTCCATGTATTTCAATTCTTTCACAAGGGCGAGGCCGCTGCCATACGGCAAACCAATATCCACAACGATACAATCATAATCAAACCGGGCCAATTTATCTTTTGCCTGCAGAAAATCACTTACCGCTTCACAGATAAAGCCCTGGTGTTCCAGGTATTTAAAAATCGATTCCTGTAATGCCTGTTCATCTTCTATGATCAAAATTTTCATTTATATAAAAGTAGTCAGGTATCAATTTAAGTAATTGACTTGAATATCTGCGGGTGTAATTTAAAAATTACGATAAAAGGCACAAAAAAAACCCGCCTTATAAAAGACGGGCCCGGGCTCATAGGATATAATAAAATATCCACGACTTATTAATCTGTAGCAACAAACGATCTTCTACTGATTCATATCCTGTTCCTGTTGCTGATAGTTGCCTGCTGAATTCTGTAAGGTTGCGGTAGTGGTATTTTCAGAGCCATTGCGCACATAAGTCAGTTCTACTTTATCACCCGGATGAAGAGACGAAATTCTTCCGATCAGTTCAGTTGCTGTATTGATCACCTTCCCATTTAATTTGGTAATAAAATCTCCTTGTTGAATCCCGGCCTTGCCGGCAGCACTACCATCGGCTACTTTTATCACATACACACCATTGCCATCAGGAATATTATTTTTTTGACGGTCCGCATCAGTCATCTGATCGCTTCCCAGCATGATTCCCAAATAGGCTCTTTTAGAGGTTCCGTATTTTATAATGTCGCTCACCACTCTTTTTACAAGGTTAGACGGAATAGCATAAGAATAACCTGCATAAGAACCTGTTGGTGATGCTATAGCACTGTTAATACCAATTAAATCTCCATCGGTATTTACCAGGGCGCCTCCACTGTTTCCGGGGTTAACCGCTGCGTCTGTCTGAATAAAAGATTCAATGGGCGCGTCACTGTTGCGGTTGTTGATGCCAATGCTTCTTGCTTTCGCACTTACAATTCCGGAGGTAACGGTTGTTTCAAGATTCAGGGGGTAACCAATCGCCAATACCCACTGGCCCACGCGAACGTCATCGGAATTGGCAAAATTGAGAGAAGGTAAATTACTTCCTTCAATTTTAATAACGGCCAGGTCAGAACTTGGATCCGTACCGATCACTTTTGCCTTATAATCATTCTTATCATTAAGGGTTACCAGCAGTTCATCCGCATTTTCCACCACATGATTATTGGTTACGATGTACCCGTTATTACTCACGATAACACCTGATCCGGACGCCACTTCCCTGGCGGCACCGGGGTTATCACCCTGGTTATAAGACATGCCGCCGAAACCGGCGAATGGATCAAATTGCTGGGCCCCGGGTCTTTTGAGCACTTTTATGTGTACGACAGCCGGCGATGCTTTTGAAGCAGCACTTTCAAAATCTGTCATCGGTGCAGCGTCGCTCCCCTGGATAAATTTTGCCTGTTTAAAAACTGAAGTGGCTGCGGGACTATTAACAGCCAGCAGTTGTTGTTCATTTAATTTGCCATATACCCAGGCACATGCAAAAAAGGTAGCAGCAGTTACCAGGAAAACGGCGAGAAGGTGTTTGAATTTCATGATTTACTTTTTTTAATTGTTATAAAGCAAATATGAAATGCACCTTTGTAGCAAATCTGTAGAAATCTGTAAATGGCTTGTTAAACGTAAAGTGTGAATCCGCCAACCGGTTAGCTTCTCTGCTATGTTTAAAGTAATTGAACATCGCTCTTCTTAATAAGAAGCCCCGGTTTTCATTGCTTGGTTAATTCTAATTCAAAGACAAGTGTTGCTCAATTCGTTTTGTTGGTGAAGCAGCGCACTTCGCTCAACCCAAACAAAGGACTCTTTCATTTATAAGGAGGACCAACAAGGAAGAAAAGCTCCAAAACGGGTTCTATGGCTGCAACATACCGTTGGTTCTGTAAACGGTATGTGTCTCCTCACCTAATTTTATTTTCTTTTCGAACCAAATATTTTTTTCGCCTGTTTCCCGTGCATTGTCTGCCAGCCTTGTAAAACAAGCCCGGGAGGTATAAACCGAATAAGGATATTTCCCGATTCCGGAGAGTTGAGCAGCAAATTCAGGCGCTCTCCCAATCCAGGTTAAATCCTTATGATTGCCTGCTCCGGAGCGAACAGCCCAGGCATCACCTGTGTCAATTCCAACACAGTGCCTGATCGAAAGCTTATTATTTCGAATAGACCGAAATGCGGTGCGTGCTTTTGGATTCAGCACCTTCTCCACCATCCAGTCAATTTTTCGGGCACAATTTACCGCAGATGTATTGGGTGTTTCGCCATTGAAAATTCCCATAACGCTGTGGCTCCCCGCGCTTCTGGCTGTTCCTCCATCAGCCAGTATCAGCCGGACAGATATTTGCAAATAGGCACGGATTATTTTGGCAGTGGTTTCCCAGGAACATTTTTCCATGAGCATCATGAGATCTGCTAAATCCGCGTAAAGAAATGTTGCTTCAATTTTAAAAGCTCCATTGGCTGGAGCTATCTCTTCGGCTTCCGGTATTACATTTGCATCCCTTAGCTGCCATTCTATTCCCAGCACGCCGTCCACTTCTGATTGTAATGTGTCAAGTAATGTCATTGTTGAAATTGTCTTGTCCTAAAATACGTTTACACAAATTAGTGTAAAATGTGAAATTCAAATATTGAGAGGATGATAAGATGTGAACGTTACCTATAAGTTCGTATGCCATCCCATCCCATCCACCACGAACTTTTGTCCCTTTGTCTTCTTCGTGTGAAAATCGGCTTCTTCTTTTTTTCTTCACATAAAGGAAACGAAGAAGCGAAGGCACACGAAGGAGGAACAATTCCTTCGTGAACTTTGTCCCTTCGTCTTCTTCGTGTGAAAATCGGCTTCTTCTTTTTTTCTTCAGATAAAGGAAACGAAGAAGCGAAGGCACACCAAGGAGGAACAATTCCTTTGCAAACTTTGTCCCTTGGTCTTCTTCGTGTGAAACTTGCTTCTTCTTTTCTTCTTTTTTTCTTCACATAAAGGAAACGATGTATCGAAGGCAGACGAAGAGAACTCAGCCCTTCGTGAACTTTGTCCCTTCGTCTTCTGCGTGTGGAAACCATTCTTCTTCTTCTCCTCACAAAGGAAACGAAGAAGCGAAGGCAAACGAAGGAGGAACAATTCCTTTGCGAACTTTGTCCCTTGGTCTTCTTCGTGTGAAAATTGCTTCTTCTTTTTTCTTCACACAAAGGAAACGAAATATCGAAGGCATGCGAAGAGAGATCAGTCCTCTGCGAACTTTGTCCCTTGGTCTTCTTCGTGTGAAAATTGCTTCTTCTTTTTTCTTCACACAAAGGAAACGAAGGATCGAAGGCAGATCATGGTAAGATTGGTAAATTCAGGATTTTTAAGCCGCTTTTTTGCTTCTTTCACCATATATGAAGACAAGGGAGGAGACTACTTTAAAATTATGCTTTAAGACCTATAGCTAATAATAAAAAGCCTTTCAACTATTATAAGAATAATTGAAAGGCTTTAAAACAATTTTTTAAAAATATTATCGGCCGTTTTTCTTGTCGATATTTTTTCCTATTATGTAACCACCGGCTGCGCCTACCACGCCACCAATTACGGCACCTTCCACAGGTTTTTTCTTACTGATGATTGCCCCGCCAATTGCCCCGGCACCACCACCTATAACAGCACCTTGTGCAGCGCTGCTCCAGCCTTTTTTACGGGTCGTTGTTTGAGTAGTCTGCGTACTGGTATTACCCGATCCGGAATTAGAAGAAGCTGAAGTATTGGTACCACTGGCGGAAGAGGTAGTTTTTCGTGGCGCAACCCTTCCTGGTGTTCTTGTAACAGGAATGGTAGCAGGAGTTTTTAAAGCTTGAGTCATCTTACTGGTGTCAGAATACATATTGTTATTATTCGCACTTGAATCTGTAAGTAACCGAATATCTCTTGCTTCTGATTTCTTGCTGTTGCAGGCAGTAAATGCCGTTAGAAGTGCCAGAGCAAATAAAATAATTTTCATACTTTTTAATTTAATTTTCATTTTTTTTAATCTATTTAATTGTGACTTTTAGTAAACATTCATTATCGGATCTCCCGCCTGTTTATTTACCAGGAATAATATCAATAATTACCGTCCTGTTATAAAAGCGTTCTTCAGGAAGTCTGTTATCAAATGGTGCCATCCCTTCATCTTCACCAAAACCGTACGTTTCAAATTTAACGCCTGTTTTACCGGCTCCGGATAAGGCACTTTCTATGATTTGTTGAGCACCCATCGCCCTTTCCTGTGACAATGAATGATTGTATTTCTCATCACCTATAATATCAGTATGCCCATGAATAACAACTGTGCTGTTATCAGAAATTAATGGCGTTACAACATTAGTAAGAAAGTTCTTATAAGCATCGATTGATTTGGATTTATCGAAATCGAATAAGATGCTGTAGCGTAAACCCTCTTGTTTTGGATCGTCTCTTTTTATTAAACTAACGCTGCTTTCTTTTCTAATAGCATGGCCGCTTATTGTTTCTCCAAGCATTACAATTTTATAATTGCCCTGCGTGTTGTTGCCTAAAATAGTCTTTCCGGGAACTGAAGCCTCGTCAGTTGTGTATGGGCCATAATACTGCACATTGCCTTGCTCGTCCGTTACTTCAACTTTCCATGATTTTAATAATTCACTGGCATCGCCTGCGCTAAAGATCACATGGCTATCTAATGGGTCTTGTTGCACGGCTGTTATTTGCACCGGCTTCAAAAATGCAGAGTTAACGCCACCCACTTGCATGAGTAATTCCGGAGAAGTACTTTCAATATCAACCCTTCTGTCACCTTCGCGTAGTAATGCGAGTTCTTTGGTAGCACCTGGTTGTTCGGAGGGTATCATTGGTTTATCTCTTCCTGCAGTAGTTATTCTTGAAGGGGTAGTTCCAAAAGCGGTTACTAAATATTGCTTTACATTTTCAGCAAATACTTTACCTTCTGCCGGGTTTTTATTTGAAGAACCGGTTAATGTAATAGTGCTTTGCGCATTGCTTCTGAGCCTGTCTCCCATTATGTTTAAAATATTATGATATACCGCCAGCTGCCTTGCTGAACGGCCATCATTCAGATTAGCCGGTTGGCCTTGTTGCAATTGTTCTTCCTTAAAAGAGGCCGCCTGCGTATTATTCAATTGAACATAACGATTGGGTATTTCAACAGAACCGGCTTCAAAGAATACAGAGTTCCGCAATGGAAATGTTTCTTTCACCTGGCGGCTTAATGGAATCACTTTCGGCGCCCTTACAGAAAATTGAACTTCTTTTTCAGCCACTGCTAGCGGGGCAGTTATGGGTTCAGTAACAGTTTTTTCGGCAGATTTTCCGACAGGTTTTCTGGAGGTACCAAACTTAAGTGCTATTCCTGCACGAACGGTATATACTGACCATGATTCTACTTCACGTGGAGCCTGGCCTAAATCTGTTTGAAAAGAGGCAAATGGCGAAATGGTCATCTGCGTGGCACTGGTTGATCTGGAAACAGGAATATCTATACCTGCACCAGCTTGTGCTGAAAATACTGTTTTGCGGATATCGCTCCAGTCAGCTCTTCTATCTGCCTGCTTTTCCTGTGTATAAGTAAAAGTCTTTGCCATATTAAAACTTATAGTAGGCCCGGCAAATAAATAAAATG
>JAHEZB010000414.1 GCA_023251285.1 Chitinophagaceae bacterium
TTCAAATTTGTACAGATCATTTATGCTTCCGATGCAAATTTTATTCTCGTCAAAGTGGATGATGCTGATAAACTGTATCAATATTTGTTGATGAACCGGATCATTGTGAGGAACAGAAGTAAAGAACCTTTGTGCGAAAATTGCCTCCGCATTACCATCGGAACTGAAGAAGAAAATCATACATTAATCAATGCTTTAAAAAATTATGGCTAAGAAAATTTTATTTATCGACCGTGATGGCACTATCATCATGGAACCGCCTGTTACCAACCAATTGGACGTGTTTTCGAAACTCGAATTCTATCCTCATGTGTTTGAATATTTGGTAAAAATCGTAAAAGAACTGGATTACGATTTGGTAATGGTAACGAACCAGGATGGTCTGGGTACGGATGCTTTTCCTGAAGATGCTTTTTGGCCGATTCAAAATTTTGTGATCAAAACATTTGAGAACGAAGGAATTATTTTTTCGGAAGTTTTAATAGACCGCACCTTTCCGCATGAAAATAAAAACACCCGTAAACCCGGCACCGGCATGTTGAAACATTATTTTGATGACGAAAAGTATGACGTTAAAAATTCCTTTGTAATCGGCGACAGGCTTACAGACGTGGAACTTGCGAAAAACCTTGGATGCCATGCAATCTTCATCAATAACTTCCAGGAATTGGGAACCGGTGAAATAACGGTTACAAAAGAAGACCTGCAAAAAGTAATTGCGCTCGAAACACAAAAGTGGGAAGAGATTTACAATTTTTTAAAACTGCCGCAAAGGAAATTTTCCCATTCAAGAAATACTAACGAGACAAAGATAGAAGTAGAAGTGAACCTGGATGGAACTGGAAAAGCAGACATCAAAACGGGTCTGGGTTTTTTTGATCATATGCTTGAGCAGGTCGCCAAACATTCAGGAATGGATTTAAAAATTCATTGCAACGGCGACCTTCACATTGATGAACATCATACGATTGAAGACGTGGCTTTGGCTTTTGGAGAAACGATCTTATCCGCACTTGGAGATAAACGCGGCATAGAAAGATATGGATTTTTATTGCCGATGGACGATTGTTTAGCACAGGTTGCTATTGACTTTGGCGGCAGAAGCTGGCTCGTTTGGGATGTGGAATTTAAAAGAGAAAAAATTGGAGAAATGCCTACAGAAATGTTTTTCCATTTTTTCAAGTCTTTTTCTGATGCATCCAAATCAAACGTTAATATCAAATCAGAAGGTGACAATGAGCATCATAAAATAGAAGCTATTTTTAAAGCCTTTGCAAAGGCAATCAAGATGGCAATCCACCGCGATCCTTTAAATAATTCTTTGCCCACTACAAAAGGTATTCTATGACCGTAGCGATCATTAAATATAATGCAGGAAACGTTCAAAGTGTTTTGTATGCTTTACAACGGTTGGGCACAAACGCAATTGTTACCGACCAGGTTGATGAAATAACATCTGCTGATAAAGTTATTTTTCCAGGTGTTGGAAATGCCGCTTCTGCAATGGAATATCTGAAAGAAAAGAAACTGGATGAATTGATTGTTTCCTTAAAACAACCGCTGCTGGGAATTTGTCTTGGCCTGCAATTGCTTTGTAAATCCAGCGAAGAAGGAAATACCGAATGTCTTGGCGTTTTTGACACAGTTGTAAAGAAGTTTGACGACAACGTTTTCCAAAATAAAAACCTCGTTCCCTTTAAAATTCCACACATGGGATGGAATACGATCACCGGGCTTTCTTCTCCATTAATGAATGGCGTTCCTGAAAATTCATTTCTATACTTTGTGCACAGTTATTATGCAGAACTTTCCTCTGAAACTATTGCCAGCACTGATTATATCACTCAGTTCAGCGCTGCCATCCACAGGAATAACTTTTATGGCGTCCAATTTCATACAGAAAAATCAGGCGTTACGGGAGAACGAATTCTTTCAAATTTTTTAAACATAGAATAAATGGAGATCATTCCAGCGATTGATATCATTGATGGCAAATGTGTCAGATTAACGAAAGGTGATTTTGAAATGAAAACGGTTTATCATGATGACCCTTTGGAAGTGGCAAAGAGCTTCGAAGCCATTGGTATAAAACGATTGCATATAGTTGATTTGGATGGCGCCAACTGGCAGCCATTAAAGAATATAAAAACCCTTGAAATTATTTCCAACAATACTTCACTCACAATTGATTTTGGTGGCGGATTGAAAACAACAGAAAACATTCAATCTGTTTTCAATGCCGGCGCTTCCATGGTAAGTGTAGGAAGTGTGACCGTAAAAGATCCGGAATTATTTTCTCAATGGATCGCTGATTTCGGCGCCGATAAATTTCTACCCGGCGCTGATGTGCTGTTGAAAAAAATAAAAATTCACGGATGGAAGGAAGATACCGGCATTGATATTTTTGATTTTATCCATGGAATTATTTCCAAAGGAATCAGGCAAATCTTTTGTACCGACATTTCCAAAGATGGAATGATGCAAGGGCCGTCACTCGAATTGTACCAGCAAATTTTGTCAAAATTTCCGTCATTGCATCTTATCGCCAGTGGTGGTATTTCATGTTTTGACGACCTGCTTGATTTGAAAGAAACCGGATGCAGTGGCGCGATCGTAGGAAAGGCCATCTATGAAGAAAAAATAACGTTACAACAAATTGAAGATTTTATTAAAAACAAATAATGCTTGCAAAAAGAATCATACCGTGCCTGGATATTAAAGATGGCAGAACCGTTAAGGGCATTAACTTTGAGAACATCAGAGATGCCGGTGATCCGGTAGAGCTGGCGATGTACTATTCACAACAAGGCGCCGACGAACTGGTTTTTTTAGACATTACTGCAACCGTTGAGAAAAGAAAAACTTTAGTAGAACTCGTAAAAAGAGTCGCCTCTAATATCAACATTCCTTTTACCGTTGGTGGCGGTATTTCTTCTGTCGAAAATGCTTTTGAATTATTGCAAAACGGCGCTGATAAAATTTCCATCAATACGGCCGCTTTTAAAGATCCGGACCTGATTCATTTGATGGCAAAAGAGTTCGGAAGCCAGTGTGTTGTATTGGCAATCGATACGAAAAAAGAAAGTGACGGAGACTGGTATGTTTACCTGAATGGTGGAAGATTAAAAACAGAAACATTAGCATATGATTGGGCTAAGAAAGGAATTGATCTTGGATGCGGCGAAATCCTCCTGACTTCCATGAATAATGACGGCACAAAAGAAGGATTTGCAGAAGATATTACTTCGCTATTTTCAAAAACCCTTGCTGTTCCCATCATTGCGTCGGGGGGCGCGGGAACAATGGATGATTTCGCAGATGTATTTATCAAGGCCAACGCGGACGCGGCTTTGGCTGCAAGTGTTTTTCATTTTGGAGAAATAAAAATCCCTGAACTTAAAAGATTTTTATCGTTACAAAACATCAGCACCAGGTCTTAAAAAAGAATTTATTTAAATAAAAAACAAACCACAAATTGCAGTTATTTCTTTGTTTGCTGAAGTAATCCATGACACCATCAATCCGTGTTAATCGATGAAATCTGTGGCAAAAACAATACGTAAATTCGTGCAATCCGA
>JAHEZB010000415.1 GCA_023251285.1 Chitinophagaceae bacterium
ATTATGACGGACTTGGAAGTGGGTTTGCTACCTTTCTGGAATATGAAAGAGGACAATTGATCTTCAGAAGAGCTTATCTTGCTCCTGCAAAAATGAATTTCAGTGTGCGAAAAGCAACCACTTATTAATTTGAAATCAAAACCAGTTATTAATAAAAAAGTAAAAATTGTAAACATGAAAAAAATCGGAGTTATCGCTTCCCTGCTTTTAATGGGTAATGTCTTATTTGCCCAAAGCATTCAAGAGGGAAAACAGTTTTTAAATTATGAAAGGTATCAAAGTGCCGAGAGTGTGTTTCAAAAGTTGTTGGCCGCCAATCCTAATAACACGGAAGCAGCCTATTGGCTGGGACAAACTTACCTTGATCCGAACAGGGAGCCAATTGATACGGCAGCAGCAAAAGCTTTGTATCAAAAAACACTGCAGGCAAATCCAAACGATGCATTGATGATGATTGGCGTAGGACAGGTGGAATTGATGCAAGGAAATAAAACAGATGCGCGTAACCGTTTCGAGACCGCTATTAATAATACTAAAAAGAAAAATCTGGCGGATGTGCTTTATGCGGTTGGAAGAGCCAATATTGAACCAAAAGATGGGGATATTATGTATGGCATCGACAAGTTGAAACAAGCTGCCGACAAGGACAAAAAGAATGCTGATATCTATAATGAGATCGGGTTTGGCTATTGGAAATTAAACGATGGCGCCAATGCTACTTTGAACTATCAAACAGCTTTGTCGATTGATCCGCACGATGCCCGCGCAAGTTTTATGATCGGTAGAATTTTTGAAACACAGGGCTATGGCCAGGAACCAATTTATATGAAGTATTATAATGAAGCTATCACTGAAGATCCGAATTTTGCTCCTGTTTATTACTGGCTTTATACGTATTACTATCAGCGTGATGTAAACAAAGCTTCTGATTATTTGAATAAATATATTGCGGTTGCAGACAACGATTCTAAGAACTGTTATGCAAAAGCTTCTTTGTTTTATGTATCAAAAAAATATGCAGAAACCATTACGCAGGCTGATGCATGTATCAGTTCTGCAGGTCAAAAAACCTTTCCGAATTTGTATGGTTTGAAAGGATATGCGTATGATAAACTGGGAGATTCATTAAAAGCGAAACAAGCATTTGAAAAATTCTTTTCTGTTGTAAATCCTGATAATATAGGGCCAACAGATTATGCAACTTACGGTAAAATTTTGTTGAAATTTCCTGGACAGGAAGCGCAAGGGGAAGCTTACATAGAAAAAGCGGTATCTATGGATACTATTGTTTCCAATAAGATCAAAACAATTACTGATCTGGCCAAAGATTTCGCAGCAAGCAATAATTTTGTAGAAGCGGGAAAATGGTATGGTAAAGTTTTAAAACTTGATCCTAATTTCGGAAAACAGGAATTATTCTACGCCGGATATAACGATTATCGCGGAGGCAATTACAAATCTGCAGATTCGGTATTTCATATTTACCAGGAAAAATATCCTTCAGACGCATATGGCTGGTATCTTGGTGCACGTGCCAAAGAAGGAATTGATTCAACGAATGAGCTAGGCCTTGCTAAACCATTGTATGAAAAGGTTATTGCAATCAGCGATACTACCAAGGATAAATCTTCTATTAAGAATTTTGCGATTCCGGCGAACAGGTATATGGTTGCTTATTTTTACAACATCAAGCATCAAACAGATTCAGCCTTGTTGTATAATAATAAAATTTTGGAAATTGATCCTACGGATGCTACTGCTTTAAAAACAAAAGATGCATTGCAGGGAGTAATCAAGAAACAATCCGAAGCGGCAGATAAAGCGAACAAACCGGCTGCTGCCAAGAAGTAGATTTTTTTAAATTAGAAAAAATAAAAGCTCCTGCGATGCAGGAGCTTTTATTTTAAGTACGTGATCCTGAGCTTTTTCTGATAAATATCCATAACAACACTCTTATTCCTGTTATTTTTGTAAAAACCTAATACAGCACTTTTTAAAAAATCAACTACAATGCCTCTGGAAATTGAAAGGAAATACTTGGTGAATCGGGAGAAATGGTTGTCACTCCCAAAGCCGGAAGGAATCCATTATTCGCAGGGATATATTTTGAACGATCCGGAAAAAACCGTTAGGGTGAGGGTTACCGGTAAAAAATGTTTTATCACCGTAAAAGGCGCAACTCCGGGAGCCACGCGGCGAGAATATGAATACGAAATACCGCGCAAAGATGCTGAAGAATTGCTCAATAATTTTTGTGCAACGAAAGTCGAAAAGGTGAGGTACAATTTAATATTTAAAAATAAATTGTGGGAAGTGGATGAGTTTTTGGGAGAAAATGAAGGACTGATCATTGCAGAGATCGAGCTAAAGGAGGAAGATGAAATATTTGTAGCTCCCGGTTGGGTGGAAAAAGAAATAACGGGAGATACAAGATATTATAATGCTAACCTCGCACAAAATCCTTATCAAAACTGGAGACCCGATACAAGTCCTGTTTCTTCCGGGAAAGTTCCCTGGAAAATATTAAATGATATTTCCGGCCTCATGGAAGCTGGCATGAATTGTTACCTCCATAAAACAACGTTTGAAGTGGTATCGGTTCCTGATGAAAACCGGTTTCCGCAAACGGATTGGGAGGATGAAGACGGACCATGGAAGGAAGAAATGGACAAAGTTTTTGGAAATCCGGATTACATCGAAATTGAGAAAATGCAGTCCTCCGATAGTTTTGAGATAATGGAAGATTTTGCAATGTCGCTTCCTGAAAGCGCCACGAAAATCCGCCTTATCACAGCACTTGAAGGCCACAAGCCTTTTCGCAACTTTAATCATCAGATCCATAATGCGGGGAAAACAGAGAAAGAACAATGGTTCCGGTTCAGAAGAGAAAGAGATATTGAATGGGTCAAACACCAATTGGAAGGCAGGCTGTAAAGCTAAAGAGGTGACACCTTTTTTAAAAGGTGTCACCTCTTTAGCTTACATTTTTACGAAAGAATTGTTTGCAGTAAACTAACAAATAATCCGAATTCCTATTTTCCCGTCATGGAAAAAATTATTGCATAATCACATTTGTCAACTTGCCAATGTCCATACTTACTTTATTGACAAAATCCAGCTGTTCATTTAAATGAGGATCAGGAAGTTTTTTTTGCAAAACAGGATGAGAAGAAATAACCGGAATACTGTCCTCGGAATAATTATTATCTAATTTTTTCAGGCTTTCTTCAAGGATGGAAATGGAAGATTTTACCGGCTTTAAAAATTCTTTCAATTCAGCAGGTTCTTCCTGGATCATTTCCGCTGTGAGACTGGCCACATTGGAAGAAAGCACATGGTTCAACACAACGAATTCATAGATCTGTTTGCGATGCTTTTGTTTGCTTTTTGGTTCACTTAGCATTCGGTGCAATGCGCCGGAAAGATTGGCGGTGCTCACAAACAATTCTTTCCGAACGAGTTTATACTGCAGCGTAGAAACTTTATTCCCCGAAAAAAGATCTTTGAGTTTTTGCAAATAGTGAATATTTGCTTTTAACACGTCTGCCATATAGTTTCTTAACTGTCCTGAT
>JAHEZB010000416.1 GCA_023251285.1 Chitinophagaceae bacterium
AATGAGCGCAAAGCTTTCAGCACAAATTGTATCTTTCAAATTATTTAATAAACCAAAATCATGAAAGCTCTTGTTTCTACGCGCCTGGCGATAATCATTTTTGCTGTAATCATTGCCTTTTTTGGAGCAAATAATATTTTGCATGCAAAAGATATGGCGGTAAATGTTCCTTCATTTTTACCTGTTTCGAAAGTAATGGTTTATATATCAGGAGCGGGATTTTTGTTGGCGGCAGTTGCGTTTATTATTGACCGTTATGCAAAAATTGCGGGCTATCTTTTGGCCTTATTACTTTTGATTATCGTGTTTTCAGTGGATGTTCCCGGAATTGTGCGTTCCACTAATGTTCATATAAAAATGCTTTACGTGACCAATATGCTGAAAGATGCGGCTCTGGCAATGGCTTCTGTATTGATTGCAGATATTTCCAGAGAAAGGAGCATTTAACCTTACTTTTCGCACGGTACTTTAGTATTTAAAAAACTTTAATAAAATTAACTTTACCGTTTTGAATGCTGTCTTTGAAACAAATATTATCCTTTCCTTTTATAGCTTTAATAAAAGTCTATCAGCTGATTATTTCTCCCTGGATGGGCCCATCTTGCAGGTACACACCTACCTGTTCACAATACGGAATTGAAGCATTAAAAAAATATGGCCCTGTAAAAGGTTTATGGCTTACAGCCAAAAGAATTGCCCGTTGTAATCCATGGGGTGGACACGGGCACGACCCGGTTCCGTGATCGTAAATAGCGAATAGTAATCTAACAGGAAACAGGAATAACGGTTATTTCTTTGTTTGTTGAAAACATTGCAATTTTATTTTTTCATAAGGCGATATTTCTTGTTCACCTTTGGACTATTAAAATACTCATCCAGCTCTTTCGGATTCACATTATCATCCACGAGCGGCACATCAATCAGCTGAAGTTGTACCTGTTGTAATTCATCTTTCATTTTGCTGATCTTTTTAACAATATCCGGATCTTTATCTCCGATCAAACTGTTGTCCGTAAGCAGATATTGCAACCGTTTGATATCATTTCGCACGAGAGACGCTGAATTTTTTTCATCGTTCTTGTTTGGGGCTACTGCTTCTTTTACCGGTACCAAAGCCACACCTACACTAGGTAAAATTTTACCGGTAGTTTGAAGATCGTGATCGGTCATTGACGAAAAAACCGTTCCTCCAAGCGAGGTCGCAGCCGAAGTAAGATCAAAAGTGGTGCGGGTATTTTTCGTGTTTTTTATCTTTTTATCCAGATCCCGGAACGTGCTCTTTAAAGTGATGATGTAATTTTGAATGGTACTCGTGATTTTGTTGTATTCCAATAGTCGTTGAGGATAATTCACCGTTTGATTTACCTTAACCGTTACGACGGCAGTATCACGGTTGAAAAATTTGTCAACTCCGATAAAACTCAAAACCAAAGATTTTTGCTTTACATTTTCATCGTCCTTAATAAAATCATAAGGAGCTATCCAGGTAAAAACATCGCCACAATGTGAAATGGGCGTGGCGGAACGGATCGGATAATTGCTGAAAAAAGTAATCGATTCCAAAGGAAAACTACCTTCATCGCATTGCAGTTTAAAACTAAGGGTGTCGCCTTCGTCCATCACCAGGTTGTTGGTGACGGTCGGTTTTATTTTGGAAGGAACGATATCGGTATTGTAAAATAACAACGTAAAAGTGGTATCCACTTTATCTTCTGGTTCATTCAGATTTTGTACACCGAGTTTTACTTTATACTCATTGTCATATTTTAATTTACCGGACAAGAAATACGATTTATCGGCTTTAAAATGAAGGATGCCATTGTCTTTGTTGATCTTCAATCCAACCGGAGAATTTTTCAAATACCAATAATAATCTTCAGGATTTTTATTGATCTCAAAATGGTAATCGAGGGTAGAATCTACATGAAGCGTAAAATAAGGACTAAAATTTTTTATCCTCAAAACGGTATCCACTGGTTTTAAAAAGATCGTATCTTCCGGCTTCATATAAACCGTATCCCTCGAATCTTTCGGATGCTGAAAGCTACTGTCAGTCTGGCTTTTGGCATTTAATGAAAACAAAAGCAGCAAAAAAAATGATAGCAGTAATTTAAAGGATGCATTTTTAACCATAACTGCAAAAGTATAAAAAGATTTTTGCCCTTTTCCTAAAGGAATTTAAAAAAAGTCTGCCAAATACTAGCTTTTGTAAAATGAGTATCAATTTGTTACATAAAAAAATCACTATGCATCTATCGCATTCGATTTTCAACGGTTTCGTTTTACTTTAGATTATCCAGTAACGCTTCCTGGGTGGGCAACATTCTTTTCATAGCAATAGAAACGCTTTCAGCTATTTCGCTTTTATTCGCTAAAATACTGGCTACTTTACTTTCTGCATTTTCAGCAGTTTCATTTGGCACCTTGTTCTTTGGCATATTAATAACCAGGTTTTTTAAATCTGCATCTGCATTTTTAGAAACCTGGATCATGATTAAAACAGTCACCGCCTGCACGTTTTCCTTGCTGCTGTTTTTTAAAACCGTTTCTTTCTGCAACTGAGTAAAAAGACTATCGGTATTTACCTGCCGCCCTTTTAAATTGTATGCATTCCTGGTGATGATATTTTTTATGGCAGGCTTTATCTTCTGCATCGCATTGTTGTAGAAAGAATTTGCTTCCGGTGGCATGGAAAAATTTACCTGCGCAGATGCATCGAATGAGGAAGCTAAAAATAATAAGGGTAAAAATTTTTTCATAGATGCGTTTTTTGTGAAAAATGATTGTGTTAAGCTAATAAAAGATCCTGGAAAAAAGAAATTTCCGGAGAAGAAAAAAGCATTTTCTCTGCGTTTCAGTTAAAAACCAAATCGATTTTATTTATGGGGGAATCCTAAGTGATTTACTTTTAGCATATTTCTTGCTCGTTTTATAATAAATTTTTTTAAAATGAATAGAAATCAAAAATTAAAAGGACAAAGTGCATTAGTAACCGGTGCCAACAGCGGAATAGGGGAAGCAGTAGCCATCGCGTTGGGAAATGACGGCGCAAATGTGGTAGTGAACTACGTGACCCATCCGGAGAATGCAGACGCAGTTGTAAAGAAAATCGAAGATAATGGCGGGAAAGCAATTGCCATCAAAGCCGATGTAAGCAACGAAAGTGAAGTACAATCTATGTTTCAGCAAATGATTTCAAAATTTGGTACAATAGATATCCTGGTAAATAATGCAGGAATTCAAAAAGATTCGCCTTTGGAAAGTATGAGCCTTAATGATTGGCAGATGGTTCTTAATGTAAATCTAACAGGCCAGTTTTTGTGCGCACGGGAAGCGGTAAGAGAGTTTTTAAGGCGCGGCATTGTTCCGGAAAGAAGTTGCTCTGCAGGCAAAATTATTTGCATGAGCAGCGTGCACCAGGTGATTCCCTGGGCGGGCCACGTCAATTATGCGTCAAGCAAAGGAGGAATTAACATGATGATGCAAAGCATGGCACAGGAGATGGCTCCGAAAAAAATTCGAATTAATTCAATCGCTCCTGGTGCTATTAAAAC
>JAHEZB010000417.1:0-1352 GCA_023251285.1 Chitinophagaceae bacterium
TGCCTGTAGAATCGCCTGTTCCAGCTCTTGGACCATCCTGGTACAAAGGTTCTTCTACACTTACAAAAAGAGATTTATAATCATGAGAAAATGTTAGTCCTTCAAAAACTCCATTCTGTCGTGGCCCGGTTTCGGTTGAGTGCATGATTACTTGTGGAGGCAATTGAAAGGTATCAATATAATCTCCATCTGGTTTTATCTCTGTAACCGCCGGATTTTCCAGAACTATTTTTTTAGAATTTACAATTCTCTCGCCTTCGCTGCTCCAAATGAAGGTATTGTTTTTCGGATTATATCTTAATGCTTCCGGATCTGGAGTGTGAAAAGGATCCTGAAAACTATTGGGATAAAACTTACCGGTTTGGTCTTTTAGAAAAGTATTTTTCAGAAAAACCACAGTGTCAATTTTATTGTTATTAATCAACATGCGCACACTGTAAAACCTTGCCGGGTTTTTTTCTGACCGGTCATCAGAAATTAAATAAAATTCTTCTTTTTTAGGATTGTAATCTATACCGGAAAGCCCACCGATTGTGGTGTTTGCAAATTGTTGATTGTATGGAACCACATACTCGCTTAAAAATTTTAATCCTGGTATTTGCGTCGATTTCTGCTCTTGCCTGGTGGATGAACAGGAAGACAAAATCACAAAATAAATTGCTATGATTGTATGTAGCAGCTTTGACATAAAAACAATTGAAGTGCAAATTTGCGCAAAGTTTGTAATATAACTAAAATTGAAATACCTTTCATAAGGCAAGTTTATCTATTATCTCATTTTAAATTTTCACTTATGATAGAATCTCCTGTCACACCCCAAACCAACATTAACCAACCAGCCTGGTTTTCCCTGTTAAGAATGCTCCTGGGCATTATCCTTTTTTGGAAAGGCATTGTGTTTATCCGCGATACAGAACTTTTGAAATTGTTAGTACAACGGACAGGCCTTGGTGTTTTCTCGCAAAATTCAGAAGTGATTACTTTTATTGTTGCGTATCTAACATTATTATGCGGATTGTTTATTTTATCCGGCCTCTTCACACGTGCCTGCTGCATCATACAAATTCCGATTGTTTTGGTTGCCATATTTTTTGTAAATATGCAGAGAGTTGATCGAAGCACTTTTGAACTGGTTCTTTCAATTATTGTATTAATTCTTTTGATACTTTTCGCAATAAAAGGAAGCGGAACAATTTCGGCAGACGAGTTTTTTCGCACTTATTATAAAGCCGGAACAGAAGAAGGAAATACTGAAAGATTTTTTAAAAAACTTTAGTTATTTCTGGCAGGCGTGCCTTGCATAGTCCTGGCCAATTCCTTTCAAAATTAGTACGGAAAGCGGGGCTTCCGGA
>JAHEZB010000417.1:1362-3545 GCA_023251285.1 Chitinophagaceae bacterium
CAAGTCAGTTTATGCGTGTCGGTTCAAATTATATGCCCTGAAAACTGCCGTATTGATACAACAAAAAATGTAGCTGAATAATGACTACCTGAATAAATTGTGGAATTATTTTAACAATTAGCGGATTTTACAAAAAGAAAACCGTCGCGACCAAAAATCGTTTTTTGATACACGAATGCTTTTTTAATTCTTTGTTAAGCATTCAAGATTATTGTATTATGAATATAGCATTTTGGAAACAGATAAAAACACATCGAAATAAGCTATTTTTCGGTAGCAGCTTTAAAAATCCTTCTCAAATTCCACCATTTTTTCAACAAGATATTCTACGCTGCTTAAGGGTAAGGCATTATATAATGAAGCGCGGAAGCCACCAACAGACCGATGCCCTTTAATGCCATAAATATTATTTTGTTTTGCAAAATCTAAAAACGCCTTTTCCTTTTCAGCATCTTCCATTACAAAGCACACATTCATTTTGCTGCGATCTTCTTTCACCACCGTTCCTTTAAAAATTTTACTGTTGTCAATGGCATCATAGAGTAATTTAGATTTTTGATTATTTAATTTTTCCATTGCCTCCACGCCGCCGTTTTCTTTAAGCCAGCGTAACGTGAGCATTGAAACATAAATGGCAAAAACCGGCGGTGTATTCAACATGCTTTTTGCCTCAATATGATTTCTGTAGTCCATGATTGCAGGAATCGGACGTTTTAATTGGCCCAAAATATTTTTATTTACTACTACCAGGTTTGTTCCTGCCGCTCCCATATTTTTTTGCGCGCCGGCAAAGATCAATCCGAAAGAATTAAAATCAATTTTTCTGCTGAGAATATCACTTGACATGTCGGCGATGACCGGCATATTTACTTTTGGAATTTCATGCCATTGCGTTCCATAAATGGTGTTATTGGTGGTGACATGAAAATAGGCAGAATCTTCAGGAACTGTAAAGTCTTTTGGAATAAAATTATAATTGCTTTCTTTTGAACTGCATACTACATTTACCTTTCCAAACAATTTCGCTTCTTTAATTGCCTTGGTGCTCCACACGCCGGTATCAGCATACGCAGCAGTTTCATTCTCGTTTAGTAAATTCATGGGCACTTCCATAAACTGAACCGTAGCGCCCCCATGCATAAACAAAACTTCATGGTCATCATCAAGATCCATTAATTCTTTAATCAAAGAAATCGCTTCGTTCATCACCGATTCAAAAAGCGGAGTACGATGCCCGATTTCAAGGATCGATAAACCACTGTTATTAAAATTGAGAACTGCTTTTGAAGCTTCCTGTAATACACTTTGTGGAAGAACAGAAGGGCCGGCGTTGAAGTTGTGGATCATGAATTTAAGAAAATTGTTTTTGACTTATTTATTGCTGTACTGTAACTTTTGAGAGCGCGAAGTTCTGTTTTTTCTTTTTTATTAAGAATGAAAATTAAAAATTTGTTGCTTTACTGCCATGTTTCCTGTTACTTGTTTTGTCTTGCATCTTGTTTTATCTTCCCCTCATTCATGCTCTCTTCCTTGTGCTGCTTTGTTGTTTTTCCAGTCGTCATTTAATTTTTCAAATTCCTTCAAATCATTTTCAGAAAAACTTTGTTTGGATAAAGATGAAAGGTCCGGCTGGCCGGCATTGATCCATGCTGTGTACCAAAAAGAAGCGATGGCAAAAATCGATTGACGCATTCTTCTTTCGATCATTCCATTCAGCATTTTATCATAGGCAATCGTATAATCAGAAGAATATTGTTTGATCACCACATTGTTCCTTTTTTCAAATGCGAACTTTTTATCACCGGGAAATTGCATGGATAATTTCTTTTCAAATTTCAAAACAGAATCAGCGGCGTTGGCACTTTCCAAAACTCTTTGCCAAATGAATTTTTGAGGATCTTTTATGTATGCAGCTTTTCCAATAAAAAAATCATATTTTTTTTCAGCCAATAATTCCGGTACACGGCTTTCCCAAAAGGCATGAATCCCTTTTTGGTCAGTTAATTGCCCATTGTGATTTTCTGAAGCGTGCAAAGGCACATGTGCATCAGAAATGTAATGCCCGATTTCGGTACTGTTTTTTAAAATAGAAGAAAAGTTTTTTTCCTTAAATGCTTTTGTCAAACGGGCAAGCATTGTTTGAATATGCCAGGGCACGATTCCATAAGTGGCTAAGGTATCTT
>JAHEZB010000418.1 GCA_023251285.1 Chitinophagaceae bacterium
GTTTTGTTTATGCCATACACAAAATTTATTAACCCTGCCGTCATGAACAAAGCGGCTAATCCAAATCCATAGTGCCAATTTATTTTTTGACCTACATAACCACAAATCAAACCACCTAATGAGGCACCAATATTGAAGATCATGTAAAAGATAGTATAGCCGGTATCTTTTCTGCGCAGGTCTTTATTATCATAAAAAGTACCGACCAATGCACAGTCTGTGCCACTGCCGAAACCACTTCCGCAAGCCACCAACGAAAGACCGGCGAAAAAAGTTTGATGTAATGGAATAGCCAATGTAAGATGACCGGCAACCTGCAAAATGCTTCCCCAGACAATTGCTTTACGCGTTCCTAAAATTTTATCGGCTAACACACCACCAATAAAGGGCAAACCATAGACAAGTGCCGAGTAAGTACCTAAAATTGCATAGCCTTTTTGCTCGCCCATGTTTAATTGTGTTACGATATAAGCAATGAGCAACGCTTTCATTCCATAAAAAGAAAAATTAACCCACATTGTATAGAATGAAATTGTAAAAAGTTCTTTTGGGTGCTTCTGTTTGGGGTGAACGCGTACTGCAGAATATGCATCTGTTATACCGGACAATGATGCTTCAAGTGGAAAATCATTCATGGTAACTGTTCATTTTATGTTTTGGTTTTGTTGGTTGGTTTAATTTATCAATAATCAACCTGATTACCTTTTACCATCTCACTTTTCACAACTGTTAGATGTGTCTTATCATCATCGTGTTTTGTTACCCGTTTAATATTTAGGAAAGGACTTTTCAAAAGATACCAGGATGTTTGTTTTTTCTTATCATCAAATTCTTCAAGTCCGTATTGAATTTTGTTCACAGGCAAATAGTTGTAGGTGCGAAAAATTTTATCCCAGAAGATAAACGTTAAACCAAAATTGGAATCTGTGTAAAACTGGTTTTGATGATGATGTACCTTATGCAGGTTAGGTGTCATAAAAATTATTCCGAAGATGGAATCAGTCCATGCAGGAAAGGCAAATTTGCTGTGTTGGGCAATAGTGAAAATCAGGTTAACGAGGAAAAATAAAAGGAGAATATTGAAGTCTATTCCGAAGATCGCCACAGCTATCATGAAGGTTATATTATCCATGATGGCATCAAATGGATGGAATCTAAAAAATGTAGCGGTATCAACACTTGTATCACTGTGATGAACACGATGCAAACGCCACGGCAATGCCCATGTGTGGTACACACGATGCGCCCAATAAAATGTAAAGTCAATGGCAAGGAAGCCGAGAATCACCTTCGCCGCATAACGTATTTGAATCTGATAAAGAAGTCCGAAATGATGAGTCTTTATCCATTGAACCCAAGCCACTAATACAAAAGCCAGCACATAATTAACAGCCATATAACCCACTTGCAACGGTATGCCGTTAACAAAATGAAACGTTCGCTTTCTGAATTCAAAAGGCTTGTTGAATAATTGTTCAATAGTATAGAATACAACGATCAAAATCAGCATTAGGAGATTTTGATCCAGTCCTATTAGCTTTTGAAACAAGTGTTGCATAATTGTATATTTTTATATTTAAAAGATCGAAACCATCAATAAAAAGAGTTTCTTTATTTTGTTATTCCGGCACAGGAACCGGCGCTTCGCCGTCACTCGTAAAACTGATCGCGGAAACATACCAGTCATCATTTATTTTTTTCCAAACGATAAGATATTTACCCATTTCGACAAGTTCACCTTTAGCAGTTGACCAAACAAATTTGTTCGTGCCATAATCGAATGCAATATCACCGGATTGCGCAACGCTGATGTTTGGAGAATTGATGGAGCTGCTTGTGAATGATTTCAGCTTCATCGCAGTATCGCCAAACATTTGATGATACAATTTTATGATTGCTTCCTTGCCTTGTATCTGCGGCATCCCTGCCGGTTGTACGATCGCGTCTTTTGCCCAGTACTTCATTATTTCAGGGATATTCATCGATTCCTCAGCAGTTGTTACGGCTTTGCTTCGTGCCCGCACGGCTGCCGTTTCTTTCCCAATGTCATGAGTACAACTACAAAAAATAAAAGAGGATACGAACAAGACAATCATCATTCTTATATCGATAAAACCTGGGGCACTTTGCATTACCAAATTTGCTTTCATAAAAAATGTTTTGAAAAAGAAAGGTCTGTCAGAATTCGTAAAATGGCTTTCTGTAATTGGACAAATCCTTGCAGATATTGGACAGATAAATGTTGGAAGCAAAATTTTATACGATTATCTGATTTATTAGAAAAATGATGTTCAGATAACAACGAAATAATAACCCGGTTCCTTTACGTTTTTTTGTAATCACTTCTATTTCACTACCATTCTGCTTTAATAATATCATTTGTCTGAAGAATGATTTACAGGATTAAATGATTAAGCCTATTTATTATCGGGGCAAAGAAATTATAAATTCTGAACCTTCCCCTTCGTTGCTTTCCACTTTTATTTCCCCTCCATGCGCTTTGATAATGTCGTAACTTAAACTCAACCCCAATCCTGTTCCTTCGCCTGTTGGCTTTGTAGTGAAAAATGGCTGAAAGATTTTATCAATTATTTTTGGCGGAATGCCATTTCCATTATCAGTAACGGTGATCAATAAGTTAGTCTCAACTCTCTTTGTTGTTACTGCCATAAGTATTTCAGATTTACAGTTTAATGCTGTAAAAATCGATAATGGCAAATGAATTAGCTTTCTGGAATAGGACAAATGCTTTCTGTTTTAGGCCAAAGAGCCATGTTTACAGTACATAATGGTAAAATCTGTCCTGTTGACACGAGCATTTGGGTAAACTAAGGAAGTGTCGTTTTACCGATATTGGGAATGGGAACACCATATTATCGGCGGCTAAAGAAAATTAGTTAACCACTGATTTTAGTATGAACATATTCTGACGGTGTAACGCCAAAGAATGCTTTGAATGAAGTTGTAAAATGCGAATGAGTTTCAAAGCCAACGCTGTAAGCTGTTTCAGAAACATTATGACCGGATCTCAAAAATTCAATTGATTTCTTCAAGCGATATTGTTTAATCAGCTCGTTAGCCGACAATCCGGTTAATATTGATAATTTTCTGTTAAGTGTACGGTGACTCACATGAGCGTTCATAGCTAGTTTTTCTACATTGAAGGAGCTGTCATCTAAGTATTCGTCTAAAATCTCGTAAAGTTGCTTTATAAAATCATTGGGTATTTCTGTTTCTTGAATACCTGTGTTCGGATTGCTTAATTGCTGCTGGAAAAACAGGCGCAGTTTTTCCTGTCTTTTTAAAATATTATTTATACGCAGCTCCAGTTCATCAAGATGAAAAGGCTTGGTAAGATAGTCGTCCGCACCGGCGCTCAGGCCTTCAATAACACTTTCATGCGCAGCTTTAGCAGTGAGTAAGATAACGGCAATGTGATCCGTTTGAATCGCAGATTTTATTTCCCTGCAAAGTGTATAGCCATCTTTGCCGGGCATCATAACATCACTGATTATGATGTCGGGCAACATTTCTCCG
>JAHEZB010000419.1 GCA_023251285.1 Chitinophagaceae bacterium
AAGTAACGGTTTTCAGCATTGATATGATTCCGCGAACGACCCGCGCACAAAGTATGGATGCATTAAGCAGCCAGGCAAATATTGCAGGATACAAGTCGGTATTGCTTGCCGCCAATATATTCCCTGGATATTTTCCGATGTTTATGACTGCAGCTGGAAGTATTCGTCCCGCAAAAGTTTTGATATTAGGCGCCGGAGTAGCAGGATTGCAGGCAATTGCGACAGCGAGAAGATTGGGTGCAGTTGTTGAAGTTTTTGATACACGACCAGCAGTAAAAGAAGAAGTGATGAGCCTTGGAGGAAAATTCATTGAAGTGGAAGGCGCAGCGGATGCCAGCAAAGCCGGTGGTTACGCGGTAGAACAATCAGCAGATTTTTTGCAAAAACAAAAAGAAAAAATTGCTGCAAGTGTTGCAAAATCAAATATTATCATCACCACTGCGCAGATCTTTGGAAAAAAAGCGCCGGTATTAATTACAGAAGATATGATAGCCCAAATGAAAAATGGTTCTGTGATTATTGACATTGCAGCGGCAACAGGTGGAAATACTGAACTAACCGAGAATGATGAAACGATCGTTTATAAAGGAGTTACCATCATTGGAAACTCTAATCTGCCGTCGACCATGCCTTCTGATGCAAGCAAATTGTATGGAAAAAATATTTGTAATTTTTTGGAATTAATTATTGATAAAGAAGGCAAGTTGAATTTGAACATGCAGGACGATTTGGTAAAGGGAACATTAATAAGTTGAAAGGATTTTTAAACAATAAAAACAATGCAATCAATCATCGATTTTTTACATGAAAATATCGAAATGTTTTACATCGTAATTCTGATGATATTTTTGGGAATTGAAATAATTGGAAGAGTCCCAAGTGTGCTACATACGCCACTTATGAGCGGCGCCAATGCAATTCATGGCGTTGTAATTATAGGCGCTATCATCGTAATGGGCAAAGCGGAAAGTGGAAATTATACTGCTCTTGTTCTTGGCTTTTTAGCAGTGGTTTTGGGAACCTTAAATGTTGTTGGCGGATTTGTCGTTACTGATAGAATGCTGGAAATGTTTCGGAAGAAGAAAAAGTAACAACCAACGGCATAGTAAACAGTAATAAATTCTAAAAAATGAAAACAATCTTCACAAGTCCGGACCTAAACCATCACTCCTGTTAACGAATTTTTAAACCAAACCATTCTAATGCCGATAAGTATTTTACCTGTTTGTTATCTTATTGCTTCTGTAACCTTTATCATTGGGTTAAAGATGTTATCGAAGCCTTCCACTGCCCGGACAGGCAATTTAATAGCCGCTGCAGGAATGGTCGTAGCCATTTTTGCAACGATTTTTTTATATAAATACAATGGTAAGAGTTTAGGCAATTATACATGGATCTTTTCGGCCATGATCATTGGTTGCATAATCGGAGTTCTCGTTGCAAAAAAAGTGAAGATGACCGCTATGCCTGAACTGGTAAGCTTTTTCAATGGTATGGGAGGCGCATGTGCCGCATTAATTTCTATCGTTGAATTTGATTATTTATACCGGGAATACCGCACAGTTGGTTCTTTGTTTTCTGATGTAGCTCCCCTCGGTCATTATCTTGCTATTATCGCCGGAACCATCATTGGCAGCATTTCGTTTATCGGTAGCATGATCGCCTGGGGTAAGCTGGCAGGAAAATTTAAAGATTATGCTTTCAAAGGGCAGCATCTTTTCAATACAATCATTTTGATTTTAGTGTTGGCTGCTGCTGTTTTCACCTATTTCTCCAAAACAGAAAATGCCAATATTTATTTCTTTGCTACTGTTGCATTAGCACTTTTGTACGGAGTATTTTTTGTGTTGCCAATTGGTGGCGCGGATATGCCGGTTGTCATTTCATTATTAAATTCCTTTACCGGTGTGGCTGCTGCTTGTGGAGGCTTTTTATATGATAACAAAGCAATGCTTACCGGTGGCATTTTAGTTGGTGCAGCCGGAACTTTACTCACCATTTTAATGTGCAGGGCCATGAACCGCAGTTTGATGAATGTACTTCTTGGCTCCTTTGGCGGAAATGCAAAAGCTGCCGCTGCAACAAAAGATGTACATGGAAATATCAAAGAAATTTCTGTGAGTGATGCAGCCATGTTGATGGCGTATGCTAAAAAGGTAATGATCGTTCCGGGCTATGGATTAGCGGTGGCGCAGGCACAACATACCTGTCACGAATTGGAAAAAGCATTGGAAGAAAAAGGCGTTGAAGTGAAATATGCAATCCATCCGGTTGCTGGCCGAATGCCTGGCCACATGAATGTTTTGCTTGCCGAGGCAGATGTGAGCTATGAAAAATTACTGGAGATGGGTGAGGCGAATGAAGAGATGAAATCTACCGATGTTGCTTTTATTCTCGGTGCGAATGATGTGGTAAATCCTGCGGCCAAAAACGATCCTTCTTCACCGATTTATGGAATGCCGATTCTGGAGGTGGAACTCGCAAAACAGGTTATCGTGAATAAAAGAAGCATGAAGCCCGGTTATGCAGGCATTGAAAATCAATTATTTTATCAACCAAATACATCAATGCTTTTCGGCGATGCAAAAAAAGTGTTGCAGGAGTTACTCGGTGAATTGAAGAATACATAAGTACTCGATCTAATTTTGACTCAGATCTGTTTTAAAATTATGATTTCAGCAAACGAACAATTATTGCATATTTGTAATTAGCTCACGGCACAACAAATAAAAACACAATTGCTGGCGGTTTTAATTCTGTGTTTTTTCGTTTGAAAGCATAAAAAAAGGCTGAAAAAAATTTTCAGCCTTAGTCCGGTTTTTCAAAAAGGAATAAACATGTTGATAAAAAAAGTTATTGCCTGAATGAGCGTATTATGGGTTAAAACAAAGAATCGAAATTGACTAAATAAATGCTTTTGTAAAAGTAGCAATTAAAAAAATGGCAGAAGTAGGATTTTTTTATCCGATTATGGTAATATATTCACATAATTTTTTTAAAAAGGATAATCAATTCCAATAGTTGCATTAAAATTTTCATATCTCCAGAGGCGATTCTCATAAGCTGATCCAAACAAATTTTTGAAATTTACGTTTGGAAATTGCCAACCATCATTTTCCAGGATGTCCGGTCTTTTAAACCGCAGCGCCACATCAAATCTTAAAACAAAATAAGAAAAATCGAACCGGAAGCCCACACCCGAAGAGACTCCGAGCTGTTTATACACGTTTTGGAATTTGAATTGAGTGGTATCTTCTTTTCCGTCGGGGCGGGTATTTTTAAAATTCCAGATATTCCCAATATCGGTGAAAAACGCCATTTTAAAAAGCACTGCATTTGAAAAAAGCGGCGCTACATTAAACCGGTATTCTGCATTTCCCTCCAATTGAATATCGCCCGTGCGGTCATTAAAACGAATTCCAGTGGACTGATAAGGAGCCAGCGGCTGCCCACCAACACCAATTCCCCGAACCGGCCAGCCACGCATACTATTTGGGCCGCCACCAAAGTATTGTTTAAAAAATGGAAGTGTGG
>JAHEZB010000420.1 GCA_023251285.1 Chitinophagaceae bacterium
AAACAAAATCTTGATCCACGACAATACTTTCTGAATAGCCGCCATAAGTGCGGGTGCCGAGGTGTTTATCGGGCGAATTATAGGTTCCGGTATTTCCTTCTTCACAATATTGTTCCAGTCCTTCTTTGCAATAATCGCAATGCCGGCAGCTATCCACCATACAGCCTACCGCAGCCAGATCGCCAACTTTAAATTTTGTAACCTCGTCGCCAATATTAATTACTCTGCCAACGATCTCATGACCCGGCACACAAGGGTAAACAGTGCTATGCCATTCATTTCGAACCGTATGAAGGTCCGAATGGCAAACACCACAAAATAATATTTCAATTTCTACATCCTGCGCTGTAAGATTTCTTCGCAGAATGTTTAATTGTTGTAAAAGTGCATCTGCTGCCTGGCTTCCAAAAGCTTTTACTTCTGTTGCTTCGATGGGAATTGCTCCTTCTGCTGTTGCTCTTAATGTTTCCATATTTAAAATTCTTTTTTTTGTCGAGTTAAAAAATAACGTTTTTGCCTGATGCGAATACCATCAATAACCATACTACTTTTAGAGCCCCGACGATTGAATGAACCTCGTGACAGTTGTTTAAGTACAAATAAATGCCGCTTAAGCCCTGCCAACAATGAAAAGACGGAATTACAAAGAGTAAATATATCATGCTGACAGGCAGCGGCCTTGGGCTTTGCGCTTTCTTCAACGCATTTTCCATAAAAAAAGAGCTGCGTATTGCAACTCTTTTTTTACACAAAAACTTCATGGTTAAGAAATTTGAATCAGCCTTGGTGGCTTTTGCTTTGCTTCCTCTTTTTTTGGAATCAATAGCTGCAATAATCCGTTCTCATATTTTGCCTGGATACCATCAACATCTACCACATCTTTTGAAAGATTGAAAGTGCGATAAAATGACTGGTAACTGAACTCTTTACGGGAATATTTCCCGTTCTCTTTATCTTCCCGTTCATTGGTTTTCTCAGAACTAATGGTGAGCATGTTGCCATCCAATTCTATTTTAAAATCCTTTTTACTCATTCCGGGAGCAGCAACTTCCACCTGGAAATTTTCGGGTGTTTCTTTAATATTTACCGCCGGAATGGTGGTGTTTGTGTTTGAAAAATTAGATAATCCCCAATTGAAAATGTCTCGGTTAAAGATGTCGTCAAAAAGCAGGGGCATCTGATTCATTAAATTTGAATTTTCTTTTAAGAGTTTCATAATGTACCTCCTTTTAATTTGGTTAATAAATAATTTTTGAAGACAGTTGTGCAACTTGGATGCCATTGACGCTCGAACTTATTCTATACGAAAATTTGTCTTTTTTTTCGAAAAAAATGTCAGCGTGTAAGACAAATTTTCGGTTCTACCAGGGCAGTGAATCAAAAATTTTATTACCTGCAGCAACTTCATTCTTTTCGTGCAAATCCTTCTGCCTGCATCCAGTAATATAAAATATCTGCCCAGTGATCGCTGCTGGTACCTTGTTCTTTAGCTGCAAATGCATGTCCACCCGCATTGAAGATATGCACTTCCGGTTTATGACCTGCCAATATCAAAGCTTTATAAAACCGTTCCATTGTAGTGGCGGCTATCTGATCATCCTGTGCCCAACACATAAAAATGGGCGGCAGCCTTGATGGAATTACCGGCATTGATGCAAAAGGAGCACCATAAATAAGCGCCCCAAAATCCGGAAGGCCGTCAGTATCTTTCTGAACCACCGTTTCGCTTGCAATCATGCCGCCTGCTGAAAAACCCAATATGCCAATTTTAGAAATGCCCCATTCGTGGGCATGTTTGCGCACAAATTTGATACTTTGAACCGCATCAGCAATTCCATATTGACAAGCGGTATCTTCATTCAGGTCTTTCGGTATTCCCTGTTCTTTTTTTTCCTTTAGCCGGTATTTAAGTATCAAAGCGGCAATTCCTTTTTTACTCAGGCTTGTTGCTATTTCATCAGTCGATTTCATAGCGAGAGCAATACAAGCGCCACCCGGAGCGATGATCACAGCGGTTCCGGTCGCCTTGCTTTTATCGGGAAAATAAGCCGTCAATGTAGGAGTTACCACATTTATCACGACTGTTCCCACAGGAGTATTTTTTATCGTCTGTTCTTCCTGTTTCCAATTTTCAGATCCCGGAGCGGCGCCCGGCCAGATGTTGAAAGTTTCTTGTGCAAAAGCATGGCTGCTGATAAAACACACAAAGGCAAACAGGGCAGCAATTGATTTAGTATTGTTTTGCATAACGTGGCTTAAAATTTTGAAAAGTTATTCTTCCAGCAAGCAGTTAACGGCATCTTCCAAAGAAGTAAAAACGAAATATTGAAGGCCGCGGCTTTGGCAAATCGTTTCCCAGGTAGCAGCCACTTCTTTATTATTATCAGCAACGACAACCGCAACTGTAAGTTCACGGATATCCGGAGGGTATTGCTCAATATAACTTTGTACCAGCTTAAAATGAGGAACCAAATCCAGTGGAAGACTTGTCTCCGGTTCGTAGATCAGGATCTTTTTAAAATCATGCTTATGAATCTCTTCATAAATGAGGCGCGAATGAGCCAATAATTCATCGACATTTTCGAGCGTGCCTTTTGATTCTATAAAAAGATACCCGTCTCTTTTTTGAGCTGCGATGGTAAGGTTCATTTCAAATGCAATTATTGTTGAGCAATAGTGTTTATGAACTTCAGCCTTTCTTTGAAATCTTAAGTAAGATACTTTTTTTATTAAAACTTTCAGGTTCCGCAGAAAAAACGCTGCGTATTTTATTAAATTCGTTTTTCCATTCCTGGCAAATTCTTTAATTCAAAAGATGATTAAATTATAAATTTCTAAAAATGATTACCGCTCTTGATAAAAACACGGCCTTGGTTTTAATCGATTTGCAAAAAGGGGTTGTGAAACTTCCTCCTGCCGCCGTTGTAAATAATATTGTACAAAATGTAGTAAAACTGGTAGATGCTTTTCATATAGCAGGTTTGCCGGTTATCGTCGTAAACGTAAATCCCGCATACTCCAAATTTTCAATATCCAGGAAGGATGCACCACCGACAAACAAGGCGTTTTTTGAAGGAGATTCGCTGGATATTATTCCCGAAATAAAAACACGGCCCGGCGATATTTTTATAACGAAACACACCTGGGGCGCATTTTATGAAACGCCACTTGATGAAGAACTGAAGAAAAGAAACATCACCGGCATTGTACTTGCCGGCATCTCTACGAGCATCGGCGTGGAAGGCACTGCAAGGCAAGCGGGCGAGCTGGGATACAACATTACTTTTGCTAAAGATTCGATGACCGATTCTTCGCCTGAAGCACAGGACCGCAGCCTTAAATATATTTTCCCACGGCTGGGCGAAGTCGGTGATACTGATCAGATTATTGACAAATTATCCTGATCCATTTTTTGTTATTTCCGGTAAAACAACAAATAAGGCGAATTTCGTTTTTCGAAAAACATTTATTAAATAATCAATGTGGATTTAGGAAATTTAATGTCCTCCGTACTTCGGACGA
>JAHEZB010000421.1 GCA_023251285.1 Chitinophagaceae bacterium
TCTCGAAAGAATTCTCATTATTTATTTGTTTGTTGCACAATTAATATCCCGGATTTTGTTTTAAGTTCGGATTAATATCGAGGTCAAATTGTGGAATCGGCAAAAATTCATCTTTACCAATTTTAAAGTTTGCGAAGCCTGCATCTCTTGAAGCCAGTTGTGGCCCAAGATCGCCCCACCTTGCAAGATCTTCCCAACGATGTCCTTCACCGGTAAGTTCTGTAATTCTTTCGTGTTTTAATTGGGTTAAAAAATCCTGCTGATTTAATCCAGGCATTACAGTAGATAATGGTGCAAGTCCGGCTCGCTGCCGCACTTTATCTACAAAAGGATAAGCGAGAGCTGTTTTACCCTGTGCATTCAAAGCCTCTGCGTATAACAGAAGAACGTCGGCATAGCGCACATAGCGGTAGTTGTTTCCCGAATGAAAAACTTCTCCATCCATTGTAGCGTCATCCAGCTCTTTTCTAAAATAAACATCATGGGTATTTGGAACGACGGTAGGATCACTGGAGTATCCAAGGGAGGAGAACGTGCGGCCGTACACCATTGTATAATCCGGGCCTCTTACATCTGTAGAATCATAAAGGAACGTAGCTGCCAGTCGTGGATCGCGTTTGCCGTCAACTGTTTTTTCTTTTAAAAACTCCCAAACAGGCCATCTGCGTGCCTGGCCGTCCGTAAATCCAATGGGCCTTGGTGCAAAAAATGGCGGAATAGAAGTGCCATAATTTAAATTATCTGATCCTGGCGCAACGTCATCATCATGCGAATCATTGGGATTAAGCGCGTTTTGCCATTCAAAAACCGATTCGGAATTGTTTTCAGAAGTTTCAATAAAATTACTACGATAATCAGCAACAAGACTATAAACATCTTTCCCGTCACCTTCTGTAAGCCACTGTAGAGCCTGTTGTGCTTGTGCATACTTGTGTTGCTGCATATATGATTTTCCCAGCATTGCATATGCTGCTCCTTTTGTAGCCCGTCCCACATTCGCAGCATCATATTTTACCGGTAAAACGGCAGCAGCATCTGAGAAATCCTGTTCCGCCTGAGCAAAAACACTGTCTTGCGAAGAAGTAGGTGGATAATCTGTGGGTTTTGAAGCATGAAGCAGGATAGGAACGTTTCCGTAAATAGTAGCCAGGTTATAATAAAAAAATCCCCGCAAAAATTTTGCTTCCGCAATGTATTGCGCTTTTAAGGTTGCATCCATATTAATTGTCTGCACATTATCCAAAACCTGGTTGGCGCGATTGATACCAATATAATCATCCTGCCAAACACTGGTTACGAGGTAATCGTTGTAATCTGTGATATGAAATACGTCATAGTTGTTTACAATATCCGGGTTCGGGCTGGTGCTGTATCCTTCATCCGAACGGATCATGGTCATAAAGTACAGCCAGCGTGAAAGGCCTTCACGATGAAAAGTACTGTAAATAGCATTGATGCCTAGCTGCGCATCATTAGCCGTTTTCCAGAAGTTTTCAGTGGTTGGCGTATTGGGATTAGGAATCGTGAGATCTTTTTTGCAACTGCAAAATCCGATGAGTGATATAATGAGTATGAAGATTATCTTTTTCATGTCTGTTTGATTTAAGAATTTAAAATCCGAATTGTAATCCGATAGAGTAGATCCGGCTTGCTGGCCAATTACCTGCATCAAATCCGCGGGTAATAATTCCGGTGCCCTGCACATCCGGATCGAGGCCTTTGTATTTGGTAATGGTTACCAGGTTTTGTCCGCTGATATAAACATGAATGTTAGAAATGCCGGTTTTCCTTAAATTGTTATTGGGAATAGAATATCCAATTTCTATATTTCTTAACCGTACATAGGAACCGTCTTCGATCCATCTTGAAGTTTGTGCCATATTATTTAATGAAACCTCCGGATCTGCCGGAACATCTACAGCTAAACGAGGATCACTTCCGTTTGGATTTGCGGAAGACCATGGATTAATATCCTTTCTGAAATTCGTTAACTGATAGCTATCGAGCACTCTTCTGATATCGTCGTATATTTTATCTCCAAAAACGCCGACTAGCTGGATGTTGATATTGAAGTTTTTATACGAACCATTGAATTGAGCGCCTGCCTGTAAAGTGGGCCACGGCGAACCATCAAACTGACGGTCATTGTTATTAATGGTTCCATCGCCATTTGCATCTACATATTTTATATCCCCGGGTTTGGCGTCTGGCTGTATCTGTTTTCCGTCTTTACTTACATAGCTGTCGATCTCCTGCTGGCTTTTAAATATTCCAGCCGTTTTTATGACATACCATTCACCAATACTATGACCAACCTGTGCACGGAGAAAATTCGTTGGTTCTATATAATTTACCTTATTCCCGGCGGCATCTACTCCTTGATTGCCGACCGATAATACTTCGTTTTTAATCGTAGTTATGTTTGCAGATACATCCCATTTAAAAGGTCTGTCGTTTTTGCGATAGGTAGCTGCTACTTCAATACCGGTATTTCTGATTGAGCCTGCATTCGCAGACGGTAACCCTGTGCTTCCCAAATATTGGCCCAGTGGCAATTGTACCAGAACGTCTTTGGATAACGAATTGTATGCATCTGCACTTATCGATACCCGATTATCAAATAAAGTAGCATCGAAGCCAATGTTTTTCTGAATCCTGGTTTCCCAATGTAAATCAGGATTTGCTATTTGTGCCTGGTATTCTCCGACAAGCGGCGTTTGACCTACTCCATATACAGCGCGTGGATTGTTATTCAGCAAGCCGATATAGTCCCATGAACCGAGTACATCACTAAAACCAAGTTTTCCATAAGAAGCACGTATTTTTAAATCATTTATCCAGCCTATTTTGAAAAAACTTTCTTTGCTGATTCTCCATGCTGCCGCCACTGATGGAAAATACCCAGTTCTGAAATCAGGGCCAAACCGCGAGTCCTGGTCAATTCGTCCCGTTAATGTTACCAGGTATTTATCATTATACGTGTAATTTATTCTGCCCAAATATCCGTGAGACCTCCAGAATACCGGCGTTCCACCATCAGCGGACGGATTTCCTAATGCGGAACCGATTGTTGTAAAATACTGTCCGTTCACATCCTGCAGAACGGTTCTTCCTGCATTTGTTACATCTCTTTTTTGTTCTGTACGTGAAAAACCGATCACGCCATTTATGTTATGCAATCCAAAATCTTTATTAAAATTCAGGGTATGTTCCAGCAGTAAGTTGGTAAAACGTTCTCTGTCTTCATTAATGCTGGTGGATGGCGGCTGGTTGGTGTATCTCCAGATCCCAGTATCACGAACTTCTCTGGTATAATCGAAACTTGCTTCCAGTCCGGCATTAAACCGGTAACTCAACCAATTGGTAAATTTCAATTCCGCATAAGCATTACCTACAATTTTTGCAAAGTTATAATTCACCTTATCTAATGCATTTACCGCTAAATAATTAGCCGCATAAGTCGGATTATCTGTAGTTCCCATTCCCCATCCTGCCGGATTATATTGAATTGTTTTATACT
>JAHEZB010000422.1:0-2971 GCA_023251285.1 Chitinophagaceae bacterium
CCCAAACAGGAATGTTTTTATCAGTCGTTCTTTTTACCGGGATAAAAATATCAAAAGAAGTACCTTTTTCTTTTTCACATGACACATCAACACGTCCTTCCATCAACTCAGCAAGTTCCTTCACCATTGAAAGGCCGATACCGGTGCCTTCATACTTCCTTGTTCTCGAATCATCCACCTGGTAAAAGCGGTTAAAAATAAAGGGAAGATTTTCTTCCGGGATACCTATACCGTTATCTGCGACCTGCAAATGCATGATAGAAGATCCATTGTCATTTTCAGTGCACGCAAGTTTAATTATAACCGTACCCTTTTCAGGAGTAAACTTGATAGCATTGGACAATAAATTAGATAAAATCTTCTGCCATTTATCTGTGTCAAAAAGATATTCTTCATCCTGGCATGAACTCTCAAATTGAAGGTTAATAAACTTTGAAAGCGCTTTTTGACTGAAAGATTGAACGACCTCTTCAATAAAAGATTTGATTTCACCACGTGAAAAGGCGATTTTCATATTGCCGGATTCGAGTTTGGAAATATCTAACAATTGGTTTATAAGATCAAGTAATTGTTTGGCACTTCGTTGTACGCCGGCCAGCTTTTTCCTGATATTCGTTGGCACTTCTTCATCCTTCTGCATTTGTTCCACCGGTGCCAAAATAAGCGATAACGGTGTACGAAACTCATGTGTGATATTGGAGAAGAAACGGCTTTTCGTTTCGTCTAACGCTTTCATTTGTTTCGCTTCCTTGTTTTTTAAAACAATTTCCTGTTTTGCTTTTACTTGTTTTACCCTGTAATTAAAAAATAAAAATATCACTCCTGATAATGCCATTGCATATAGTACGTATGCCCACCACGTTTTCCACCAGGGAGGAGTAATTGTAATATGGATTGTTTTTATTTGGGAGCTCCACAATCCTGCCGTGTTACTTGCATTTAACTTCAGATCGTAAGCGCCGGGTGCAAGATTAGTATAGTTCGCAACATTTTGATATCCTGCGTTAACCCAGCTTTTATCTACTCCTGCCAGCATATAACGGTACTGCAATTTCTCAGGATCGTTAAATTCCATGCCGGCGAAATGAAACGTCAGAAAGTTTTGATTGTATGCAAGGTGTAACGTGTCAACTGATTCAGACGCCTGATTGTGCCAGCCAGGATATGTGGAAATGGGCTCGTTATTGATCGCAACATCCGTTATAACTATGCCTGCCTGATAGCTATCTATGTTAACAGAATCAGGGTCAAACATGGTATACCCCTGCGTGCCGCCGAATGCAATTTTGTTGTCAGGAAAATAAATGAACTGATAGTGGTTAAATTCATTTCCCTGTAACCCATCTTTCACGGTAAATGGAAGTACAGTGTAATCTGCAGGGCTGAAGCGAAAAATCCCTTTATTACTGCTGCACCACAGGTATCCATCTTTATCAGCAACAATTGTATAGATTGTATTATTAGGAAGTCCATCTTTGGTGGTGAACGCTTTAGCGGCTCCTGTTTTCATATCAAAGCGGATCAAACCTTCCCCTCTCGATGCAAGCCAGATAATATTTTTATGTTTAGGGTCGCCGGTTCCCATTAGCAGATAAGCGTTATGAAACAGCTCTTCACCTTGCCTGTCTTTATACAAAATCATCTTTTTTGTATCAGGATTGAAAGACTGTACAGCATCCGGATAAACGATATACAAGTCAGTACCGCTGGCAATTAAATAATCAGCAGCATCATTGTCTTTTAGTAAAACCGGTTTCAGAAATTGTTTATTTTGCAGATCTACCTGCGCGAGTTTATTATCGTTAAATAAAGCCCAGCAGCGGTTTTGTGCATCAAAAGTAAAATCTGACAAGTTGCTTTTATTAACCGGCAAACCTTTATCAATATTATAAACAAAACTTTGATGCTTACTCATCATCGTGAAACTGTATTCAGTACTTTTTTGCCCGTTTATCTTTTCATATAGCAAATTAATCAACCAAAGATTGCCGCTGGCATCATAACAACTCCGGACCTCATAACCATCATTATTAACTTCGGGTAAATTCACATGATCAGTGTAAAAATTAAGATGAGACCAAACGGGTAAAACATCAGCAAAAAAATTGTTTTTAGTCTCAAATGAATGAAAGCCTGAATTATTTAAATCGATCATTCTTGCCCCAAACGTATTTGTAGCAATCCATAACTCGTTAGAACGGTCTATCATTGTCCAGAAATCACCGGGCTTTAATTCATTAATCCAAAGAAGTGATAAACTTCCATCTTTATTTATTTTGTAAAATTTATTGGTGAAGGCAAGGTACAAGGTTCCGTCAGGTCCTTTTTCAATTACTTTCTTTGCACTATTGGGTATGTATGATGGAAGTGTAAGTTTTTTCCACTGGTTGTTTTCAAGATTGTAGTGCCAGAAATCTGACAGGTTATTTAGTAAAAGATCACCCTCCTTCGTCAACCTCAGATCCCCATCCGGTGAAGCATTGATCGTGGAGGTCAGCTGTCCGGCTATTTCCCCGGGCAAAATACTTGCTTTTTTGAATGAATGGTAATTTTCAGATTCATATAAAGCCTTGTCAGTACTTACCCAGGTCTTTCCATTATTACCTTCTGTGATAAAGGCCGGCCATTCATTACCCGGAAATAAAATCTTCACCGGCTTGTGCCATCGCCAATCAAAACAAATCAATTCATTTTCGCCTGATTTTTTATTGAACCCAATAATATAGATATGACGGGTATCGTCTTCAAATATTCTGTAGGGCGCATAGGCTTTTAACCAGGCAAAATCTTTTTCATTTGTAAGACGCCGGAATTTTTCTGTAACCGGATTTAATATATCTGTTGTGCCGTTATCTTGTTGAATCCAAATATCATTTTCTTTATCAACAAAGAGATGCCTTATAATATTTGTGGAAAGCGAATTGCTGTCATCGTTATCATGGTAGAATGCTTTTATATTTTTGCCGTCATA
>JAHEZB010000422.1:2981-3516 GCA_023251285.1 Chitinophagaceae bacterium
GGCAAGTCCGGCGCTTGTACTCAGCCAAATAAGTCCTTGTTTGTCCTGCACCATACCGGTTATAAAACCTTGTGGCAATCCATCATCCACAGTGAGCGATCTTATCTTTGAGCCCGGAATCATTTGTCCATACATTGCCTCTGTTATGAAAAGGAAAAAAGCGAAACAATATGCTGTAGCAAGAGATCGCATAATAAAGCGGAGAGATACCAAATCTAACAAATTGCATCGAAATAATAAAGGGAAAGTTTTTGTTGAGATGGATTGGAACGAAAGTCAAGGCGGTTTCCTGGAAGTCGCACTGTTTGTACTTTCTAAAATACAGTCAACCCTTTTTACCTAAAAACCGGTTTTGCCATTTCAATTCCTGATACCTTTGCTTCATCTTTTCTGCAGACACCACAAACATCGTTATAGGATAAAACAATTACAGGCAGGTCTCCACACCTGTGCATGAGCGATACTTTCTCACATTTAATTGAACTCTTGCGTGTAAAAATTTTCCATATGCTCCTTCACGATCATTAAATTTAGC
>JAHEZB010000423.1:0-1253 GCA_023251285.1 Chitinophagaceae bacterium
CTGCTATTGCTTTTCCAATACCGCGGGAAGCGCCGGTTATAAAAACTGTCTTATTTTTGAAACTCATTTTAACTCATTTTAATGTCTATTTCAGAAATGTAATATAAAGCTTAAAAAGAAACTAATTCTGATTCGTTAGGCAATGTTCTTAGAAAAGGTCATTATATTCGTTGCAAATCAATTGCTTATTTAATTTTAGATTCCCAATTGCTTATGCAGAAAATACCCTTAAACAGAGAACGTTTTTATTCCCTTGATGTTTTTCGTGGAGCTACTGTTTGTCTGATGATTTTGGTAAATAATCCCGGAAGCTGGTCAAACATTTATGGACCTTTGGAACATGCGGAGTGGCATGGCGTTACCCCTACGGATTTGGTCTTCCCATTTTTCCTTTTTGCTGTTGGAAATGCAATGGCATTTGTTATGCCGCGTTTGCAGGCAGGTGGCGCTTCCGTGTTTTGGAAAAAAGTGATTAAAAGAACGTTGCTAATCTTTTTAATCGGGATTTTTCTCAATTGGATGCCCTTTGTGAAGTGGGACAACAACAGCCTTATTTTTAAGCCGTGGAGTTATATTGATACAGCAGGAAATCCACAGGGAATCAGGATTATGGGTGTTTTACAACGAATTGCATTGGCATATTTTTTCGCCTCCGTTATTGTTTATTATTTAAAGATCCGCGGTGCTTTTGTTGCTTCCTGTGTTTTACTTCTGGGCTATTGGGCATTATGTGTAGCCGCAAATCCGGCAGATCCTTTTAGCATTTATGGATGGTTCGGAACTGGTATCGATCGTGCTGTTTTAGGCGATGCACATATGTATCACGGCGAATGGCGAAACGGCCGGCCGATAGTATTTGATCCGGAAGGGTTAATGAGCAGTTTTGGTGCGATTGTGCAGGTTGTCTTTGGATATTTTGTAGGAGATTATATTATCAAAAAAGGAAAAAATGCAGAAATGATTAATGGCCTGTTTGTGGCCGGCGCGGTTTTTCTTTTTGCAGGATATGCATGGGATATGCTTTTCCCAATCAACAAAAAAATCTGGAGCAGCTCATTTGTCGTGTACACCACTGGTATGGCGATGGTGATACTTGCAGTAATGGTTTATTTGATAGAAATTAAAAAACATAGAGGCTGGCTTAGTAAGTTCTTTGATGTGTTTGGGAAAAACCCGCTTTTTATTTTCGTACTCAGTGGTTTTTTACCGCGCCTACTCGGACTTATCAGAATTCCTGCGGGCATTAATGCGAA
>JAHEZB010000423.1:1263-3512 GCA_023251285.1 Chitinophagaceae bacterium
CTCCGTTTGCCTGGTTTTACGAACACATTTGTAAACCAATTTTTCCTGAAAACCTGAACAATGGTTCTTTACTTTATGCTCTTTGTATGATTACTTTTTATTGGCTTATTGTGTATTGGATGGATAAAAAGAAAATCTATATTAAAGTGTAGAAGTGCCGCGTTGGATATTTATCCTAATAACTTCACGGCATCTTTTGCGAAATAAGTGGCAATCAAATCTGCGCCGGCTCTTTTAATGGAAGTAAGACTTTCAAGAATTGCTTTTTCTTCATTGATCCAACCCATTTTTGCGCCTGCTTTTATCAAGGCATATTCGCCGCTTACATGATAAGCACTAACGGGAATGTGTACACTGTTTTTAACTTCACGGATAATATCGAGATAAGCCATCGCTGGTTTTATCATCACAATATCAGCGCCTTCTTCTTCGTCCATCAAAGCTTCTTTGACGGCTTCAGTCCGGTTGGCATAGTCCATCTGGTACGTTTTTTTATCACCAAATCCGGGAGCAGAATCTAATGCGTCTCTGAACGGACCATAAAAGCATGAAGCATATTTTGCGCTGTAAGCCATAATGCCGGTTTTAGTAAAATTATTTTCTTCTAGTGCTTTGCGAATCGCGAAAATTCTGCCGTCCATCATGTCGCTGGGAGCTACAAAATCTGCTCCTGCTTTCGCATGGCTCAGACTCATTTTTACCAACGCCTCCACTGTCGGATCATTTACGATATCACCATTTTCTACAATTCCGTCATGTCCGTAGATAGAATAAGGATCCAGCGCCACGTCAGTCATTACTACCATTTCCGGCACCGCGTCTTTAATTGCCTTGATACTTCTTTGCATTAAGCCATCCGGATTCCAGGCTTCTTTTCCTGTGTTGTCCTTTAAATCATCGGGCGCTTTTACAAACAACAAAACACTTTTAATTCCCATGCTCCACAATTCTTTTACTTCTTTAACTGTTCCATCAATTGATCGACGAAAATAGCCGGGCATGGAAGGGATCTCAAATTCAACATTTTCACCTTCATCAACAAACATTGGTAAAATAAAATCAGCTGGAGTAAGCGTAGTTTCTGCAACAAGGCTTCTGATTGCAGGATTATTTCTTAAAATTCTAGGTCTTTTTTGTAAATACATTTTTATAATCTTTTATTTAATTTATCCGGATTTTTACCAAAATGATAAACTGCGTAGACATACAATTCATCACTTTCCACTTCATAGATAATTCTGTATGGAAAAACTTTTAATGCAACAGAACGGGTTGTTTTGTTTTCGGAAATGAAAGAATAATAGGTTGGATGTTCTTTTAACTTTTGATAGAGTTGAGATTGTTCATTCAGAAACCGATCTCCTAATCCCGATTGCTGACTTTCGTAGTAACAGTACGCTTCGTTGGTATCTTTTTCCGCTTCAATAGAAATAATAATTTTATAATCCATCTTTAAAATTTCGACGGATTTTTTCATGTGCCTCTTCTACACTGTATCCCTTTTTGCCACTTTGTAGAAAAGTGTCTCTGCGTTTTTCAATAAAATCCAACTCCTCCTTCGAATAAACGTATTCATCATCATTATATTCATTGGCTAAAGCGATCATCAAACTCATGAGCTTTTCATCTGCATTCTCAATTATCTCTTTTAATACTTCTTTTTTATCAGCAAGTACCATCATAACTAATTTTTTACAAATTTACCTGAAATTTCCTTTCGAACATTTCATCAAACCCATTCCTGGGGTTGCAAACAAGCCTGTAACAATTTTTCTTCTTCACTTCCTTTTTCTGGTTGATAATTATATTCAAAACGTATTGTCGGGGGCAAACTCATCAATATGCTTTCTGTTCTGCCATTTGTTTTTAATCCGAATAACGTCCCACGATCATGGATCAAATTAAACTCAACATATCTTCCTCTTCTTATCTCCTGCCAATATTTTTGTGCAGCAGTAAACGAAGAATTTTTACGTTTTTTTACAATAGGAAGATAAGCGGGAAGGAAGGCACCCCCACAGGCTTTGCTGAAGTTCATCCAAAAATTCACGTCTTTATTTCCAGTAGGCTTTTGATAATCATAAAAAATTCCGCCAATTCCTCTGCGCTCGTTATTTCTGTGGCTGTTCACAAAATAATCGTCGCAATTTTTTTTGAATGCCGGATAAAAAGAAAGATCAAATTCATCACAAACATTTTTATAAGTTTGGTGAAAATGTTTTGCATCTTCTCCAAATAAATAATAAAGG
>JAHEZB010000424.1 GCA_023251285.1 Chitinophagaceae bacterium
TCATTTTGATCACTTTACACCGAAAGCAGGATTTACCTACGATTTTGGAAATAACCGCGGAATTTATGTGAACTACAGTGTTGGTTTTGCACCGCCCAACATCAACGATCTATACCGGGGTGTACAAGTTCCCACATTAAAACCTTCGTCTTATAATAATTATGAAATAGGCGGCTGGTATGCCTTTGCTCAGAATAAAGCATCTGCAGAAGCTTCTATTTATCAATTGGGCGGCAAAAATGAAATTGTAAGTACCAGGCTTGCAGATGGAAGTTATGTGAATGAAAACGCCGGAATTACGAGCCACAAAGGCATCGAGTTAAATCTGAAATATGCACCCGTGAAAGAAATTAATTTTCGTGTAGGCGGTACCGTTGCAAAGCATCGGTATGTAACTTATGTGCAGCAGGGAAAAGCTTTTTCAGGAAATGAAATGCCGCAATCGCCAGCGTATATTATGAATGCCGAAATCAGTTATAAACCACAATATTTAAAAGGATTTAGAATCAGCCTGGAAAGCGAGAGCCTCGGTTCTTATTTTACTGATCCGCAAAACACATCAAAATATAATGGTTTTACCGTTTTCAATGCGAGAACCGGTTATGAATTTAAAGGGTTTGAAACCTGGATAAACTGGATCAATCTGACCAATAAAAATTATGCAGTAACAGTCGAGAAAAGTGCTTATGGCACGTCATATCGTCCAGGTCAACTGTCAACGATAACTGTAGGGATCGGTTATCATTTCAACCAAAAATAAAATAACAGAATTGAAAAGCAGTTTCTGGCATTTCGTTATTTTTTAAAAATTTAATCATGAAAAAAATCATTTTTTTATTACTCATCGGCGGCCTGTTTATTTTTCAATCCTGCTTCAATACGGAAAAGAAAATAAATATTACGGCTTCAAATGCAATACAGGTAGATACGTCACAGGCTTCATGTCCTTTTCTAACAAAAGATAACCAAGGCAATTTGGTTTTGAGCTGGATCAGGAAAGTTGATTCATCCACAGCTGTTTATTGTTATGCGATTTCAAAGGATGGTGGAAAGTCTTTTGGAAAAACTATTGTGATTCCCGGAAGTGATAACATTCATCCACATGGAGAAAATATGCCCAAAATTATATTTAAGCCATCGGGAGAAATCATAGCGGCATGGGCATCGGGAAATCCAAATCCCAAAAATCCTTATTCCGATCTGGTCTATTATTCGGAATCTTTTGATAATGGAAACACATGGAGCAAAGCAGAGAAATTAGTGAAGGATACTGCCGGTTATGACCAACGGTATTTCGATATGGCATTGCTGCCAAATGGTGAAGCAGCAATCACCTGGCTCGACAACAGGAAAAAAACAACAGAAGAAGGGTCTGCATTATATGTTGCTGAAACAAGTGGTGACAAAGGTTTTCAAAATGAAAAGCTTGTGAGCGAGCCTTGTTGCCCTTGTTGCAGAACTGATCTTTTTGTGGATAGCAAAAAGAATATTCACATTCTTTATCGTGCCATCATTAATGACAGCATTCGCGATATGGTTCATACTGTTTCAACAGATAACGGAAAAACATTTTCTACTCCTGAAAGAATCAGTGATGATAATTGGGTGATAAATGGTTGTCCGCATACCGGCCCTGCCATGACAGAAAATAAAGACGGCATCCAGTTTACCTGGTTTACTGGTGGACAAAAAGGTGGCGTCTATTATTGCAATTCAACGAACGAAGGAAAAACGTTTTCTCCACGTGCAATGGTGAGTGGGATTGCTTCGCGTCATTGCCAGATCTCTTCGATCGATCATAATAATGTGGCCATAGTATGGAATGAAAATTTTGCAAAAGGCGATATTTCTTCCTCAAGGATTGGGATAGAACTAAGAGATGCGAATGGCGCCAATCCTGTAAAAGAATACATCACTTCTGATAAAGGAAATGCAACTTTTCCGGTTATAAAAAGTATCGGTAAAAATTCTGCGTTAATCGCTTATACCGACACTCAGAATGATAAAGATTATGTGAAATATCGGACTGTGAGTTTTTGATAGCCATAAATCCGTTTATATATTTTTTCGCGAAATGAAAAGTAATAAGGGCGGCAATAAAGATTACTGCCGGCCTTATTTTTTAATTAATTTTTAAAACAGGTTATATCTTTATGACCTTCCCGCTTCCTACCGTTTTACTGCTGATATTTGTAGCAGTGCCTTTGTAAAATACATTTCCGCTGCCGCTGATACTTGCATCAACACTTTTATTTGCGTTCACTCTTGCATTGCCGCTGCCACTGATTTTTGCATCTACGTTATCGGAAGTAATTCCGCTGCAATCTACATTTCCACTGCCGCTTACCGCGATGTGAACGTTATCAGCTGTTCCTTTTTTCAGATCAATATTACCACTTCCTGAAACTGATAAACCAAGGTCTTTAAAAGAACCTGAATTTAATTTAATATTTCCGGACCCTGAAACCATTACATTGGTATTGGCATCAGATGTAAAATTTCCGTCTCCGTTAATATTTCCGCTTCCGCTCAATTGCAGTCCATTTATTTTTGTCATTGACACCGACACAATTATTTTGGATCGTGATTTCAGATTTACATTTTTCTTTGGCTTTATGGTAAGTTTGCCATCTTCAACTGTTGTTTCAATATAGGGCAGAAGATTTTCATCAGCCTGAATTTCTATGCTGTTTGAATTTCCGTAGGATATCTGAACATCCATTGCACCATGAGAAGATAAAGATGTAAAACCCGAAACCTGTCGTGTTTCTTTTTTTACATTTCCATCGCCGGTAATATTCTGCCAGGGTTGTGCAAATGCGCTGATGCTTATCAGCATGAAAAGAGAAATCATTAATTTTTTCATGATTGTTCGTTTTAAATTTTTGGAAGGATAGTTGTGGAACGAAACAAAACGATAGAAAGTTACAGCAACTAAAAATAATTTTTTCAAATAAAAAAACATGCAAATGCAAGATTCTAATAATGATATTCTGGTTTCGAATCTTATCAACCTTTTTAATAAGGGAAATTCACATGCAACTTTGGATGATGCTTTGAAAAATATTCCTTACGAATTGTTGTCTGAGACGCCGGCCGGCCTTCCGTACAATATCTGGCAATTGGCGTAACACATCCGCATTTCGCAATGGGATATCCTCGAATTTTCAAGGAATCCAAATTATACATCGCCGGAATGGCCAAAAGGCTACTGGCCCTCTGAAAAGGCGCCATCATCAGAAGATGTATGGGAAAAATGTGTGCACCAGATAAAAGAAGATCTTGATAGCTTCATTGACTTAATAAAAAATGCCGGTGAAAATTTATACGCGGCTATTGCTGGGGGTGATGGACAAACGCTTTTACGCGAAGCCCTCGTTTTAGCCGATCACAACAGTTATCATACAGCAGAGATCATTGTTTTGAGAAGGCTTTTGAATGATTGGAAGAAATAAAAAAAGCTATTTAATAAAATAGGAATTTTTACTATTTCTTGCTTTACTGTAA
>JAHEZB010000425.1 GCA_023251285.1 Chitinophagaceae bacterium
CCCGCCATTTTCGTGAACATGAAAAGGGAAATTCCACCTCAACTAATCCCATCGCATCCATTTTTGCGTGGACAAGAGGATTGGCTTTTAGAGGAAAACTGGATAATAATCAACAATTAATTCAATTTGCAAACGCGCTTGAAGAAGTATGTATCGAAACGGTAGAAAGTGGTAAAATGACAAAAGATCTCGCTGTGTGCATCAGTGGCAATAAGGTTTCGCACGGAAAAGATTATTTATATACTGAAGAATTTCTCGAGGAAATCAATAACAATCTGATGAAGAAATTAGAAAATATTTCATAACCCCTTCTACAGAAGGTTCGGTGTGCTTGTTTTAGGAACAAATTTTGAGGAGTAAAGATATTTTAAAAAATCTGCGCCTTTTGCTTATCCGGAAAGGCGCAAATTTTGCTTTTAAAAAAGTTAAAAAAGTTATTATTCGTTTAAAGGATACGAAAAACATAATTGAGGCGTTCTTTCCGGTATTTGAAATACGGTCAGGATATTTGATAAAACTCTATGAGTTTCCTGTAAAAATCACATTAAAGGAAACGAGGTTGTGTTTTTTTAAAGAAATCAAATGCCGATAGCCAGTGAAGATTAAAATGTCCAATTTATAAAAAACCTGTTATTTATTAAAATGTCCAAAATTCTTGTTGTTGATGATGATGTAGATATTTTATCCGTCATGGAAATCCTTTTATCTATGAGAGGTAGAAGTAACATCGAAAGGGGAAAACACTTTAAATAAGATAGAAAGCTTCAAACCTGATTTAATATTATTGGACGTGCTTATTTCCGGACATGATGGCCGCACGATTTGCAAACAATTAAAATCGAATGAAGCAACGAAACATATACCGGTGATCATGTTCTCTGCTCATCCTGGTGCTGCTGCCACCATTGCTGATTATGGCGCTAATGATTTTATTTCGAAGCCTTTTGATGTGAATAAACTGATTCAAAAAGTAAATGCTCAATTGGGCATCTCTTTAAATTAACAGCGTTGCATCTAAAAATTATTGATGAACTGATACAGTAAATAAACAAATACTTCAAGTTCTTATTTTTTAAATCATCAATTTCTCCTTTTTCTTTATCAATTTCTCCCGCACGATTTAATTTAATTTTCCATTCAAAATATGATTTGTATTTTACTGAAAAATTATTCACATGCCTTTAGAGCCCTGGCGTATCGGAACTGTTATTCGCATTGAAGACGAAACTTATAATACAAGGCGGTATTTCATCCAGGTAAATGAGTTGGATTCTTTCGATTTTAAAGCCGGGCAATTTGTAACACTAGACCTTCCCATTCATGAACAAAAAAATAAGAGATGGCGCAGTTATTCTATCGCAAGCTGGCCTGATGGGACCAATGTTTATGAACTATTAATCGTTTTGCTTGAAGGCGGTGCCGGCACTACTTATTTGTTTAATGAAGTAAAAATTGGCTCTGATCTTATCTTTCGCGGCCCTCAAGGTGTTTTTATCTTGCCTGAAAATATTGAAAAAGATCTGTTTTTTATTTGTACCGGCACCGGAATAGCACCGTTCAGAAGTATGTTGAATTTTATAAAACTTCACCAGGTTTCTCATCAAAACCTTTATCTGATATATGGTTGTCGCACTCAAAAGGACCTTTTATATTTTGACGAAATGAAATCATTGGAAAATGAATTGGATAACTTTTATTTCATGCCAACGCTTAGCCGTGAAAATTGGGATGGGCCTATCGGTTATGTGCATAATTTGTATGAAGAAATTTGTAAAACAAATAATGCTAAATGTGAAACTCCGGGAGATTTAAAACCTGCGCGTTTTTATTTATGCGGATGGAAATTTATGATAGATGACGCGCGAAAAAACATTGTTGAATTAGGCTATGATAAAAAAGACATTCATCTTGAATTATATGGATGATCAGATTGAAATTGAGTTGTTTCAATAAAAAGAAATCATAGATATTTCTTTATTTGCCGCCGATGAAAAGTTTAAGTTTTAAAAAAATGAAACTTGCCTCTTCAACTCTGACGTTTTCGTTTCATTTTTGAAAAAGAACCGCAGATTTTATTTGCTCAAAGCCTTATTGGAAGCCAATTACATTAAAAAAAACAGTGCTTCTGCAGACATTATCCACAATGGGTGTGTTGCTGTCATTTTTTAGGATTTCACCCTTACTTTTTGTATATTTGCACATAATAATTTTTACAAACACACTCGTTTTTTATCCCCACAAATATGTCAGAAGAAATAGCAGAACTAATACCTACAAAAATTGATGGTTATGGTGCAGATAGTATTCAGGTTCTTGAAGGACTTGAAGCCGTAAGAAAGCGTCCGGCGATGTACATTGGTGATGTTGGTACCAAGGGTTTTCACCACCTTGTATATGAAGTGGTGGACAATTCTATTGATGAAGCTCTGGCCGGTTATTGCAGCCACATAACCGTTATTATTAACGAAGACAACTCCATTACTGTTGAAGATGATGGCCGTGGAATTCCTACCGGCATTATGAAGAAGGAAGGCCGCAGCGCATTAGAGGTGGTAATGACTGTATTGCACGCAGGTGGCAAGTTTGATAAGAATACTTATAAAGTGAGTGGTGGTTTACATGGCGTAGGTGTAAGTTGTGTAAATGCATTGAGTACTGAATTTCATGTGACTGTAAACCGCGATGGTAAAACCTTCGAACAGGAATATTCAAAAGGTATTCCTCAATATAGCGTTCGTGAAATTGGTGTAAGTGATACAACCGGCACTAAAATTCGTTTTCTGCCTGATCCTTCCATCTTTATCGTTTCTGTTTATAACCGCGATATATTGGAAGGAAGATTGAGAGAATTGGCTTTTTTAAACAAAAAAATCAAAATTATCCTCAATGATCTCCGCGAAAAAAATGACGATGGGAAAACCTATTCTAAAACGTTTTACAGTGAAGGTGGCATTGTCGAATTTGTAGAATTAATTGATAAGAACGGAAACCGTCAGCCTTTGCTTCCATCAGTTATTTATTGTGACGGATATGATCCTGCGAGCAATGTAACTGTTGACGTGGCGCTGATGTATAACACCGGCTACCAGGAACATCTTTTCAGTTATGTGAATAATATCAACACTATTGAAGGAGGTACCCATGTTTCGGGATTTCGGCGTTCCATCACCCGGGTTTTTAAAAGCTATGGCGAAAAAGAAGGAATGTTTGAAAAGGCAAAAGTAGAAATTGAGGGCGATGACTTCCGTGAAGGTTTGACGGCAGTCATTTCTGTAAAAGTGCCGGAACCACAATTTGAAGGACAAACAAAAACCAAGCTTGGAAATAATGAAGTGATGGGCGTGGTAGATTCTACTTTGAGTAAGGTGCTTACCGCTTATCTTGAAGAAAATCCAAAAGACGCAAAGACCATTATTCAAAAAGTAATTCTTGCTGCGCAGGCAAGAGCAGCAGCTAAAAGGCCCGCGAAATGGTACAGCGCAAAAGCGTCCTGTCAGGC
>JAHEZB010000426.1 GCA_023251285.1 Chitinophagaceae bacterium
CTATTGCCTGTAATACCGTTTCTATTGCTTCTTCATTACTCTGAATATTCGGAGCAAAGCCGCCTTCATCGCCCACATTGGTACTGTATCCGTTCTTCTTTAAAACTGATTTTAAAGAATGAAAAATTTCCACGCCCCAGCGCAAAGCTTCACTAAAAGAAGAAGCGCCGATTGGCATCACCATAAATTCCTGGAAATCTATTTTGTTATCTGCGTGAGCGCCACCGTTCAAAATGTTCATCATCGGAATGGGAAGAACTTTGGCATTGGTACCACCAATATACCGGTATAAAGGAAGATTTGCTTCGAGAGCCGCGGCTTTTGCAACAGCCATACTCACGGCGAGAATTGCATTCGCTCCAAGTTTGCCCTTATTTTCCGTACCATCAATTTCAATCATCTTTTGATCAATTCCTGTTTGATCCGCAACATCCCACCCGATCAATTCATCAGCAATCGTTGTGTTCACATTATTTACTGCGTTTAAAACCCCTTTACCATCATATACTTTTTTGTCATTGTCACGAAGTTCTACTGCTTCATGAACCCCTGTGCTGGCCCCTGAAGGAACTGCTGCCCGCCCCATATATTCATTTTCTGTGAGAACTTCTACTTCTACCGTAGGATTGCCCCGGCTGTCTAAAATCTGTCGTGCATGGATGTTCGCGATGTAACTCATTGTTTTGTTTTATAATTTTTTATTGATTTTAACGTAAAACCATTTGCGTGAAAAGAATAGAAATTTTGATTTGGCACAAATGTAAATAAAAAGGATGCAAACGAACGTAGCATTGCTGAATAAATGATTTGAATAATTGAAGATATCCGCAAGGTTTTTTTATTGGACAATCAGGGTGTGAAAATGAGAATCATGATTATTTCTCCTTTTACTGTTCAGTATGAATGAAATTATAAGACCGACGGGAACGCAAAAAAAACCGAAATCCATTATAGATCCCGGTCGAATATTTTCAAGGAAATTTAATGAGAATTAATGATGCTGCTCTATAAAAGCACAATTCTCGGGTAACTTATTTTTGTCTTCCCAAAGTGGTCTGAAAACTTTGAACAATATCGTAAAAAGTTTGAACTTCAGCAGCGGTAAGACCTTGTCCTATTGTTGCCAATGCACACTCTCTTTGTCCCATATGATCGTCATCAATTATTTTACCAATAGTAATAGCTTGATTTGTATAGGCATCATATGGACCTCCGTAATCAGCAACAGAAACTCCATTATCATAACGCACTACTTTGCCATTTTTTGAAGAATTGACAAACAATCCGGTCGTTTTTGAAGGTTGATATTGAGTAGAACCGTAAGCATTAAACAATGTATTCACAACGTCTTTACTGAAGTCTTCATATATTGCCATGATGTTAAACGGGTAAATACCATTGCTGCAGCCAATATCGTACCCAGCTATTTGATTGGAAGTTTCTGAATAGAAGGATATTGAAGTGTTATCGTACGACAGAAGGCTATCAACCAGATGGGTGTTTCCCCAATCATTTATGGTTGAGCAAGTGACACCGGTAGCTTTAAAAACCGGAGTCCCATTCCAACTGATTCTATATGCAGCATCTAAATCGCGCGGATCTTTTAAATTCCATTTCGTGGATGATGCTGTGCCGCCGACCATAGGATATATTGCCAAAAATTTGTTCCACAAAGAATCCTTCTTGAGTTGAACTACCAAATCATTGATCGCTCGTTTCATAGTAGTATCTGTAATTTGAGTACTATTAAAAAAATTGGTTGCAGCGGTATCGTAGTTAATCACATTGCTTCCGTCACTGATACCAGTATGATCTTTTTGACAAGAAAGAAAAAAGAGGGCGAGGCATACTACGCTAAGTAGTTTGGGGATGTTTTTCATGTATTTCATTTATAGGTAAACAATAAAAAAGTGGTAATAATAAAATAATAAATTCAAACGGTAAAATTATTTTTCAATTAAGTTTTGCAAATAACTAATTCATCATTAAAATGCAAAAGGTCTTTCAGAAAATGAAGAGCAATATTAGTAGACAGATCAAGAATAAAAAGAGACAAGTGCGAGTGTGAATCCAACGTTGGCACTTATGAATAAATCTGGCAATTTCCTGCTGAAATAAAAGCAGTAGAATATTATTATGATCAAATCAAAAGCACCTTCATTAATATAAAAAAAACAAAAAACCCTTTCAGAAATACCTGAAAGGGTTCAAATAAATATGGCAGCTACCTACTCTCCCACATTGTTGTGTAGTACCATCGGCCATGAGGGGCTTAACTGCTCTGTTCGGGATGGGAAGAGGTGAACACCCTCGGCAAAACCACCATAAAGAGGTAATGTTGATTTGAATGAAAAGTTGTTGAATGAAAAATTTCAATCAGCAGACACTCAGGACCAACAAATGATTTTGTTGAGTATGACTAAGGAACGAATTTAATAGTCATTAATAAAATAACATAAAGGGAAAGTTGTAATACCAATAAAAAAATAAAAAAGCTTACGGGCAATTAGTACTACTCGGCTTTGACATTACTGCCTTTATACCTGTAGCCTATCAACGTCATAGTCTTTGACGACCCTTAAAAGAAAACTCATCTTGTGGTTGGTTTCACGCTTAGATGCTTTCAGCGTTTATCCTATCCGTACATAGCTACTCTGCACTGCACCTGGCGGCACAACAGATACACCAGCGGTACGTACGACCCGGTCCTCTCGTACTAAGGTCATGTCCACTCAATTTTCTAACGCCCATCACAGATAGGGACCGAACTGTCTTGCGACGTTCTGAACCCAGTTCACGTGCCACTTTAATCGGCGAACAGCCGAACCCTTGGGACCTTCTCCAGCCCCAGGATGTGACGAACCGACATCGAGGTGCCAAACCTCACCGTCGATATGAGCTCTTGGGTGAGATCAGCCTGTTATCCCCAGAGTACCTTTTATCCTTTGAGCGATGGCCCTTCCATACAGAACCACCGGATCACTTTAGCCGACTTTCGTCCCTGCTCGGCTTGTTTGCCTCACAGTCAAGCTCCCTTATACTAATACGCTCTATGTACGATTACCAACCGTACTGAGGGAACCTTTGCAAGCCTCCGTTACATTTTAGGAGGCGACCACCCCAGTCAAACTACCCACCATGCACTGTTTCCCGTAAAGGGATTAGATTCTAAACGTTTAAAGGTTGGTATTTCAACGTTGACTCCACAATGGCTAGCGCCACTGCTTCAAAGTCTCCCAACTATCCTACACATCAAAAGTTCAAAATCAATGCAAAGTTGTAGTGAAGGTTCATGGGGTCTTTCCGTCCCGTGACGGGTAACCGGCATCTTCACCGATACTACAATTTCACCGGGCTCGTGGAGGAGACAGTGTACAACTCATTAGACCATTCGTGCAGGTCGGAACTTACCCGACAAGGAATTTCGCTACCTTAGGACCGTTATAGTTACGGCCGCCGTTTACTGGGGCTTCAGTCAGAAGCTTTGGCTTGCGCC
>JAHEZB010000427.1 GCA_023251285.1 Chitinophagaceae bacterium
AATAGAGCAACATTTTAAAATTATAATTCCTGAAAATCATCGGAAAGTTTACAGAACGATTGGAGGCGCACCGTTTCTGGATATGAATTATACGGTTTTTGGGCAGGTAATTGATGGCTTGAATGTAATTGATAAAATTGCCGGCGCTCCCCGGGATAAAAATAACCGACCCTTACATGATATAAAAATGAAAATCACCTTATTGAAAAAGAAGGACGCCAAAAAGTATCAATAAAAATATTAATTTGCGATTCAAATTATTCACACCAAATAAACAACTATGAATTTTCCTGCAAATTTAAAATACACAAAAGACCACGAATGGGTTTCTATTGAGGATGATGTTGCAACCGTAGGTATTACCGATTTTGCACAGCAAGAACTGGGCGATATTGTATATGTAGAAATTGATACAAAAGATAAAAAACTGGAAGCTGAAACGGTTTTCGGAACGGTAGAAGCAGTGAAAACAGTCAGTGATCTTTTTATGCCGGTCGCAGGAACGGTTACTGAAGTGAATCCGGCTTTGGAAAGCGAACCGGAAAAAGTAAATACAGACCCTTACGGACAGGGCTGGATGGTAAAAATAAAAGTTGAGAATCCCGCTGATGTAAATAATTTGCTGGATGCAGATGCTTATCAGAAGATGGTTTCATAAGATTTTTGAAAAAATGAAACAACAGAGAATTCCTATAAAAAAGTTTTTGCCAGGCATTGCCTGGTTTTTTATTGTGGCCATCCTTACGCTGATGCCAGGAAAAGATGTTCCGGAAGTTGGCTGGATGGATAACATACCGAACTTTGACAAATTCGTTCATGCATGCTTATTTGGCGCATTAACCTTTTTATTTTGCCTGCCATATTTCAAATCCTCATTCTCAAAAAAGCAAAAAATAAATCACTTTATCCGCATTGCACTCGCTACCAGTATCTGGGGAATTACGGTTGAATTTCTCCAAAAATATTTTGTTCCCGGTCGCGATTTTGAATTATTGGACTGGGCCGCAGATTCGGTAGGAGCGCTTATCGCACTTTGGTTAAGCTTTAGCGTTTTAAAATACCTTGAGAAGAACCATATGTTTGAAAAGAAGGTTGAAGTGCAGTAAAGCAACTTTTAAATCAGATTCTTATTTTCTTAAGAATACATTATCAATAATACTTTCGATCATATTCACACCCTGATTTTTTATTTATACATTTGCAAGATGAAAAATGTTGATAACATGGAATACAATACTACTCGTAATCATCTTACGATTAGAGAATACGGCCGTCATATTCAAAAAATGGCGGAGTATGTGTTGACAATCGAAGACCGGGAAAAACGCCAGAAAAATGCAAATGCACTTGTTGAATTAATGGGATTTTTGAATCCACATCTAAAAAACGTGGAAGATTTCCGACATAAATTGTGGGACCATTTGTTTTTAATTACTGACTTTAAATTAGATGTAGATAGTCCCTATCCAATTCCAACCCGCGAAACGCTGAGACCTACACCAGATCCGCTTCCTTATCCAAAAAGATATCCGAAATACAATCACCTGGGTAAAAATATTGAGATAATTATTGATAAAGCATTAAGCGAAGAAGATGCCGAAAAGCGCCAGGGCTTTGCTAATTCGATTGCTTATTACATGAAACTTACTTACAGCAACTGGCACAAAGAGCTGGTTCATGATGATAATATCCAGACCGAATTGTCTGCTATTACCAAGGGTGAATTGGAATTCAATACCCGTCCTTTTGTAAAACATCGCGTTGAAAATGTGCGTGAAGAATTTGCTGGTGGAAAATATCGTAAGAATTTTGGACCTAGAAATAATAACCGGAATAATCAGGGTGGGGGAGGAAGAGACAACAGGAATAACAGAAAATTTGGAAAGAAAAGATTTTGAGATGACTATCACCGTTTAAGTATTTTAACGGAAGAAAATATCAAAATAAGCAAATAATTTACCCCGGCATAACATAACTTGCCGGGGTTTTATTTTTTATCTCAAATAGAAGACATTTCTTCATGGGAACATTTGAAGTAACAGGCGGAAAAAAATTAAAAGGAAGCATTACCCCACAAGGGGCTAAAAATGAAGCGCTACAGGTAATATCAGCGGTTTTATTAACATCAGAAAAAGTAATTATTCACAATATTCCGGACATTACTGATGTAAATCTTCAGATTGAACTGCTGAAAGGATTAAATGTGAAGGTTGAAAAAATTGATTCAGGTTCATATAGTTTTCAGGCTGATGATGTAGATATTGATTATCTGTTTTCTCCTTCTTTTCAAAAAAAAACCGGCCGGTTGAGGGGAAGTGTAATGCTTGCCGGACCGATGCTTGGTCGTTTTAGAAAAGCTTATATACCAAAACCAGGAGGCGATAAAATCGGGCGCAGGAGGTTGGATACACACATTATCGGTTTTAAAAAACTAAACGTACGTTTTGATTATGATTCCGATGAATCATTTTTCCATTTGCATACTTCCGCGTTAAAAGGAACTTATATTTTATTGGAAGAACCCAGTGTAACCGGCACTGCTAACCTGGTAATGGCAGCAGTTCTGGCAGAAGGAACCACAACAATTTACAATGCGGCCTGTGAGCCTTATATTCAACAGCTTTGCAAAATGCTCATTAAAATGGGTGCCAAAATTTCCGGTATTGCAAGCAATATGCTGGTGATTGAAGGCGTGGAAAAATTGCAGGGAACCACGCACACCATTCTTCCCGACATGATTGAAGTTGGGTCTTTTATTGGCCTTGCAGCCATGACTCAAAGTGATATAGTTATAAAAAATGCGGGGTTAAGACATTTGGGTGTGATTCCCGAAAGGTTTCAACAGTTGGGAATAAAAATGAATTTTTCCGGAGATGATATTCATATTCCTGAACAGGAAATTTATGAGATACAAACTTTTTTAGACAGCTCGATGCTTACGATTTCAGATCATCCGTGGCCAGGGCTTACACCGGATTTGTTAAGTATCATTCTCGTAGTGGCAACACAGGCAAAAGGAAGCGTTTTGATCCATCAGAAAATGTTTGAAAGCCGCTTGTTTTTTGTTGATAAAATTATTGAAATGGGAGCACGTATTGTTTTATGCGATCCTCATCGGGCTGTAGTTGTAGGGGTTGAAAGAGAATTTCCGTTGAGGGGCATTACGATGAGCAGTCCCGATATCAGAGCAGGTGTCGCTTTATTAATAGCGGCGTTAAGCGCAGAGGGAAAAAGCGTCATTCAAAATATTGAACAAATAGACAGAGGGTATCAACATATTGATGAAAGATTGCGAAAACTGGGAGCGGAAATAACCCGAATGTGAAATGCGAAAAATTTGAAAAATAGCAAATGGAAAAACAATACCATAAAATCATTTTAATCACTGCACCTTCCGGGTCTGGTAAAACTTCTATTGTAAAGCATCTTATGAAAAAATTTCCTTCACTTGCTTTTTCTGTTTCCGCTACCACTCGCAGGCCGCGTGATGATGAA